>CAYXUO010000008.1:15586-18442 GCA_964468335.1 uncultured Chryseobacterium sp.
TCCCTGTCTTCACCTACCTGATTAAGCAGTTGATCCACCGCTTCTATAAGGAACGGTTCCGACTGTATCTCCAGGTTAAAGTTTTTGGCCAGTCCGAGTTCATAGGAAAAACTGCGGACCAACCTCGAATTAAACTTATCAATGGTACCTATGTTCAGGGTAGAGTAGTTGTGCAGAACAAAATCCAGCATCTTTCGGGAGCGCGCATGAAGTTCATCCAGAGTAACATGCTTACCTTCCTTCGCTAATGCCTGCTGCAACGCCGTAAGTTCCCGGCAATCCAAATAGTTTGCAGCCGCAAAATTCCCCAGCCACGTAAGGATTCTTTCCTTCATTTCGTTGGCGGCTTTGTTGGTAAAGGTCAGTGCCAGTATATTCCTTATGGTCCTGTGCTGGTTGGGCTGTCCCAGACAGATCATCAGGAGGCGCTGAACCAGAGTATAGGTTTTTCCTGAACCTGCTGATGCACTGATCACGCTGTAAGAATTCTGCATTTTCTGTGGATTATTTTCTGCAATTTAATGAAATTTTTAGTGTGCATTTTAACGGTTTTCACCCTGATTTAACAAAAGCTATAACTTGATGTTTGGTAAAATAGCCAAAAGCTGTTAACCATTGTTAAACTTGAAACAGTAAGGGTTTTTACGTTTACATTTGAAAGAAAACTGTGAAAATAAAACTACTATTTATCTGCCTCATTACTGTTATAATGGCAGATGCACAAAATTACGTCTTTGGCAAGGTCAGTTCTGAAGATGATATTCAGCTGCCTCAGGTTTCCATTATAAATATGCGCACAGATGAGCGGTCCCAGTCGAACTCTGACGGCCAGTTTATGATCAGGGTACAAAGAGGTGATGAAATACGGATCAGTCGCGCTGGATACCAGAGATTTTCCTTTACCGTTACATCAGAGCATATCGAAAAACCTGTTACAATAACCCTTCAAAGTATTCCACAGGAAATTGAGGCGGTAAATATCCGCTACCAGGCCACAGGAAATTTAAAGGAAGATGTCCGGCACTTTGGTGACCGCGGTAAGGTAAAGGAACTTAAAGATGAGGTAGCCAATTATATTTCCCGAAAATCCACACCGGAAGCTTTGGCACCGCGCCACGGTGAATTTGTACAGCCTGTAGGCCCCGGGATCCCTATAGGAAAGGTGAAGGACCGCTGGGACGATGTGGACCTTATGACTTATCTTATTGAAAGCCTGGGCGAGGATTATTTTATTGAAGAATTAAAGTTGTCACGTACTGAAATTCAACCTTTTATTTATTATGTTTTTGCTAACTTTGATAGGAAGCAAGCATTGAAATACGGTGCAGCGGACCGGTCCGTGGTTGCGCGGTTTGTGGATGCCGCTCATAAACGGATAGACATGTACCGCAACCGTAACGCAGTTCCGCAAAGTGTTCAGTAGCAGATCTAATTTAACTTAATCAACATAAAATGAATAAAGGAGTGCTTTCCATAGCAATTGCAGCACTGGGTTTCGTGCTGGGTCTCTGGCTTCTGGGCGGTGCCATAAAAAACAGGAACAAGGCTGAAAATACGATCTCAGTAACCGGTTTGGGAACCAGGAAATTCACGTCGGATCTTATCACCTGGAGTGGTAATTTTTCACGAAACAGTTTTGAGCTGAAGGCGGCCTATGATGAACTTGCCAATGACAAGCGTGTTATTGAGAATTATCTCATTTCCAGGGGAATCAGGAAAGAGGAGATGATATTTTCGGCGGTGGATATTCAAAAGCAGTATAATTACGGCACTGACGCTAATGGCAGAAGCACACAGACGTTCGGGGGTTATCAGCTTTCACAGCGTATTTCCATTGATAGTAAGAATGTGGCACAGATCGAGAATCTGTCCAGAAATATAACAGAAATCATCAATCTGGGAATAGAATTCACCTCGTCTTCACCCAATTATTTTTATACAAAACTGGCGGACGTGAAGCAGCAAATGATTGCAGACGCCACCAAAGATGCCAGGGCAAGGGCAGAAAAAATAGCCGAAAATGCCGGAAGTTCGCTGGGAAACCTAAAGAAAGCTACGATGGGTGTAACACAGATTACAGAACCCAACTCAACTGAAGAATATTCATACGGAGGAACTTTTAATACCACCTCACGGGAGAAAGAAGCGAGTATTACAATTAAGCTGGAATACGAAATTAACTGAATGTAATAATAGGGTTACAAATCAGCTGTATACAACATCATAGATTTCCTCCTTTATCCAGTCTGTTTTTTCCGGTTGCCAGTTAGCCATCAACCACAGATTAAGGGTGTTTTTGCCATACTCATAACAGGGCTGGATATAATTTTCGTCAATTACGCTGAAGCCGTTGTTTCTGTAGAATGAAATTCGTCTCATCGCGTCATTATCCTGCTGTTCAGGTTCGGCCTCCAGCACGATGTGTGAGTAATTTTTAAAAAGGTGCGCTATAATCTCACTGCCGTATTTTAAGCTTCTGAACTCAGAAAATATCTCAAAATGTTCTATAAATACAAAATCAGTGAGTTCCCATACAATCATATATCCTATATTATCCAGACCGTTCAGGATGGTAAGCACCTTAACTTTCGGGTTACTGAACAGCTGCCTGTACTGAGGTTCGCTGCGGCGCTCGTCTATCGGGAAAGTGCTGCAGTAAGAATTGTAAATGTGCTCTGCACGAAAATCGTCTGCCGTAGCGACTTGAAGATATTCCATAGAAAAATTTGAATTAGACAAAACTAATGTGGTGGAACCGGCCTTCCATTACATTTAATCCTTAAAAAATTACAGTTTAGGACTAGAGGTCAAATACGTTTGGCCTGCGTGTAATGAAAATATCTTTGACCCAAAGAG
>CAYXUO010000008.1:18452-32397 GCA_964468335.1 uncultured Chryseobacterium sp.
AGAGAAAAGGCCAGAATAAGATAAAAAAGGAAGAATATCCCAACCGTAGCGAAAGTGGAATAGATGAAGAAGACGCGTAACTTGGCAACAGGGATACCGAGTTTTGAGCCCAGGCGGGTTAGGACGCCAAACCATTCGCGCTCTACATTATGCCGTATTTTTGTAATGAACTTGGGTTCGTGCATGTTTTAAATCTATTCTTTCTTTAAAAGCTGAAGACCGATACTGCAATTTAAGCATTTTTTTGTCTCGCAGAAATATTTGTGATGGTAAATATAAGCCTGACTTTGTGCTGCATCTGCAATGTCAACACCTAACGATTTCCAACCATCGGTTACGCTGTTTTTTTCTGATGCCAGGTCCCGGTATAATCCAATGATGGATTCAGCGGCATCTTCCAATAAATTTTTTGTGTACACATATTTCATTGGTAATACAGCATTCAAAAGTAGTAGGTCTGTAAATTCCCTGGTGAGGTACTTTGCGCCGGTTACCGTGCTTTCTTTGCCAAAATTAAAACGGTTATTCCAGTATTCGCTGGCTTTTACTTCGCTGAATGTACCGTAAAGTTTCTGTATGTTGGAGGCTGATATAAGCCTGGAAAAAAGGTTTTGATTGCGGTGGTACAGTGAGGCCAGCTGTGAGAGCCGGACTGTTGGAAAATTGGGAGGTCTGAGTTTTGAAAATTTAGGATAAAAACGCAGTGGCGGTAAATGGTATTTGGTTTTTATAAAGTCAAACTCCCGGCGCCACAGTTTCATTTGCTCATCCTCAGGTCTGTCAAGCCAGCCGCAAAGTCCGAAGAACAGCGCTTCCAGTTGCTGTGGATTCTGACTTATCTTACCAATAATAGAAAACTCAATACTTTCCGCCATCTGTTTGAAGTGAACTGCATTGACTTTTAGTCCGAAAGCATAGGCCAAATGTTGAAACAGAACTGCTTCGTAATTGTTCTTGCTGATTTTTAAAGCCATTTCGATCTCAATAGCCTTCTCATCAAGTTTCTTTAGCAGCGTTTCATCGGTAAACCCTACCGGGATTCTGCCTGGATCAAAAATTTCTTCACAGGGTATAAAACGGTTCTCCTTCAGTAATGATTCGTATTTATATAGTAAAGAAGAGTCTATATACTCCTGAAGTTCCAGAGTAGGTACATTTCTGTCATTGAGTTCTTCTACTTCAACGTCATGCACCAACACGGCGTGCAGAATAATATTTTCAAATTCCGGGTTGCCGGAATGTCGGTGAAAGATCCAGTCCGATGATTTCAGATGAAGCTCAATATGGCCATGAAGCGTAAGACCGTTTAACTTTATTGCGGCGTGCAGAAAATCGGGACCTGAGTCGTAGTTCCATTTTCCAAAATCAAGGATCTCTATGGTATTACGGCACGTATCTTTGAAGTCAAAATTTTTAAAAATCTTGAAATTCCAGAGATATTGCAGTAATTTTTCGTTCATCTGATCAGGATTTTGATGAGGTGAAAATCACCGGACCGGCGCAGGAACCAGTACTCAGTTAGGCTATTGCACCATATGATTCAAAGTAAATTCTCTCAGTGTTTCCGTATACATCTCTTCGTACACAGGCAGGATTTTCTGAAGGTCGAATCTGATGGCCTGCTGCTTGGCATTATGTTTCATTGTGGCCAGCAAATTCTCGTCAGAAAGCAGTTTAATGGTGTAGTTGCTCATTGCTTCTACATTACCGATTTCTGCCATAAATCCAGTTTCTCCCTGAATGTTCACCTCGGGTATACCTCCGGCATTGGAGCTGATCACCGGCGTCGAAGCTGCCATGGCTTCCAGAGCCGCAAGACCAAAACTCTCCTGCTCCGACGGAAGAAGGAACACATCAGACAGCTGCAGTATTTTGTAAAGGTCGTTTACTTTGCCCAGCAAACGGATCTCGCCAATGAGTTCAGGATGTTCTTCAAGAAACTGATTGATCTTTTCCATTTCAGGACCTTCGCCAATGATGATGAGCTTGGATTTGATGCGGGCGTGTACATTTTTGAAAATCTGCAGGACTTCCATAATTCTCTTCACAGGCCGAAGGTTCGAAACGTGAATCAGAATTTTTTCGTCATCCTTCGCAAACTGTTTTCGCTGGCAGGTTTGAGTGCCGCCGCCGAAATCGGAATTATCAATGAAATTGGTGATCACCTGAATCTCTTTTTTTATGTTGAAGAACTTAAGCGTATCTGCTTTCAGACTTGCTGAAACCGAAGTGACTGCGTCCGACTGGTTTATGGAAAATTCTACAGCGTGTTTGTAACTGGGGTGCTGGCCCACCAGGGTGATATCCGTACCGTGAAGTGTAGTTACCAGTGGGATGTCCTTGCCTTCCTCTTTCAGCATTTGCTTCGCAGTAAAGGCTGCATACGCGTAAGGAATCGCGTAATGTGCATGCAGTAAGTCCAGTTTGTAGAGGTTTACGACCCTGTAAATCATTGATGAAAGTGCAATGTCATAAGGCTGATATTCAAAAAGAGGGTAGGTCTCCACATTTACCTTATGAAAGAAGATATTTGGATTTGTAATGTCCAGCCGTGCAGGCAGTGCTGAGCTGATAAAGTGTACTTCATATCCTTTATGCGCCAGGGACATTCCCAGTTCTGTAGCTACAATGCCGCTCCCACCATACGTGGGGTAGCAGAGAATTCCTATTTTCATAATTTTTTTATTTGAGCTTTTTACTCAATTGCTGACGGTCTGATTTAACGTGGGCTGGCAAATCCATCCCTGCTCCAGCTTTCAGCTTTTGGTTTACGAGAACCGGAAGTCTTCCGGAGACCTTTGTCTTTCCTGTTAATGCCCTGGCAGTTGCAGTCATGGAATCCTCATTGTTTTCATAGGCAACCAGGACGGTAGGTACCTTCGAAATATCAACATCCTGCAATGCATACGCTGATCCGAAAACGTTGAGGATCACCTGATGGTTTTTATTTAAATCTGCCAGAACTTTTTTACTTTCGGCTGAAATCCTGTAGGGTTTATACGCTGTAGAGTTGTCCTTATGCAATCCTATAATTACTTTTGAGTTATTTGGGATGGAAGCAATTTCCGATGGCTTTTTTGAAATGACCGTCGTATATAAATTCAGCTGGTCCACAACGGTTTGAAATGGCGCTTCTTCCAAAGCTACATAATAATAGGTTTCTTTACAGTTTAGGGGCAGGAGTTTTTTTTCGTCCTGCAGCAGCGTAATCGCGTTTGCGTACATCTTCTGTACGATCTCTTTGTGAGAATTGTTGTTCAAATCACTGTTAATGTCTGCAGGGTTTCGCGGTTCGTATTTTTTCAGACCGAGATAATATTTGGTAAGCAGAATCTTTTTCACGCTTTCCTCTACACGGCCGGCAGAAATTTCATTCCTGTCTATGGCAGCCTTTATAATCCTTTTGCCTTCCTTAACACCTTCGGAAAAAAGCATAATATCGTTTCCGGCTTTAAATGCGAGTGCATCCAATTCGCCCGGTTTGTATCTCTTTGCCACGGCACCCATATTAAGCGCGTCCGTAATGATAAGACCCCTGTATCCATACTTTTCCTTTAAGATTCCGGTGATAATGCTTTTGGATACCGAGGCGGGAACGCCTTTCTCTTTTTCCAGTGCGGGTACATAGAGGTGCGCTACCATTACACCGCCTATCCCTTTGTCCATGAGCGCTTTAAAAGGTGCCAGTTCAATCTCAGTCAGTCGATCCAGATTATGTGAAACCACCGGTAAATCCAGGTGTGAATCAGTGTTTGTGTCGCCATGGCCCGGGAAATGTTTAATGGCAGCGAGTACATTATTTTGCTGAAGTCCTTTTGAATACGCTGCTGCGGAACTAACGACATTAGGGACATCAGAGCCGAAACTCCTGTTACCAATAATCGGATTATCAGGATTGGTATTGACATCCACTACCGGTACAAAATCCCAGTTTACGCCCATTCTCTTTGCATCTGAAGCTATTTTCGCTGCCATTTCAGTGATCAGCTGTTTGTCCTGAATGGCACCCAGCGTCATAGCCCACGGAAATTTATGTGCTGCTGCTATTCTTTGGTACAGACCCCATTCGGCATCCATTCCAATCATCATCGGTATTCTGGAGCGTGACTGAAATTCGTTCACCAGGTTTATATGTTTTTCTGCATCATCCTGCATAAGTATCAGGCCACCAATTTTTTCATTGACTACCAGACTTCGTACACCGTTAATATGATCATCACCTTTGTTGGTATAAAGGGCCACAATGAAAAGCTGTCCCAGTTTTTCATCCTGAGTAAGCGAGTTGTAGGTAGCGTTTACCCAATCCGCCGCCCTTTTCTCTTCTGCAGCTGTTAAATTTTCTGGCTTGTACTGGGCGGATAGAGTGGAAGCGCATAAAGTAAAAAATGCTATAACGCTTAGAAAAATCTTGCTCATTTAGGGGTTTGCTTTCAACAAAAATACAACAAATCCGAGAATAGCGGGACAATGAAAATAAATGGTATATGATTTGAATAAGCCACACCAATAAATATCTTAAAAATGAAAAAATACCTTTCTTTACTCCTTATTGCACTTTTGGGCTTTGTAGCTGTAAGTTGCACAGACAGAAATGACGAGCCGGACTACGATACCTATTCCATTACCTATGATATTACCAATGTCGGTTTTGACTACAATGCAACCGATGGTTATTTCATCTCGCGAACCTTTCCAACTGCACTCTTTAATACGGATGTAGTTCTGGTGTACCGAAAAAGTGGCAGTACCGGTAATGGTTCGCCGGTTTGGCAGCAGATTCCAAGGACGCTTTATATTTCTGCCACACAGGAGCTGGATTATGATTTTGATTTTACGATGAACGATGTAATGATTTATGCGGGTGGTAATTATGATATTTCTACAACGCCATCTTATCTGAACAATCAAACTTTCAGAATCGTCCAGGTACCTGCAAGTGCCGGTAAAAATGCGAATGTGGACTTCAGTGACTATGAGTCTGTGATCAAGCATTATAATATTGATGATTCCAAGACGGTTGAACTAAAGTAATACCAACAAAGAAACTTGTGATCCCGTAACTGTGTTGCGGGATTTTTTCTTTCCCTATGCCGGAATCATAAGTACTACAGCATTCTTCGTATCTTTGAAAAAAAAATCATGAGTGTACATATAGCAGCTGCAAAAGGAGAGATTGCCGGGACAGTTCTTCAGCCGGGAGATCCGTTAAGAGCAAAATTCATTGCTGAGAATTATCTTGATTCTATTAAACTTATTAGCCAAACCCGAAATATTTTCTACTATACCGGAACTTATAAGGGAACCGAAATTTCCGTTGGAGCCAGTGGCATGGGGATTCCCAGCATAGGAATTTATTCCTACGAGCTCTTTACCGAATATGAGGTAGATACCATTATCAGGATTGGAACGTGCGGCAGTTATACTACTGATCTCAACCTGTTCGATGTTATAAATGTAGATAAGGCTGCAAGCGAATCAACCTATGCAAAATTTGCGTGGGGCATAGAGGAAGAGCTGATCTCACATCAGGGAAATATATTTGAATCAATCAACAAAACCGCTGACGCACAGGGGAAAAATGTTATTGAGTCAAATATCCATACCAGTGATATTTTTTACAGGAAGGACGCGGCTGTGCCGGCAATAGCGCAG
This sequence comes from uncultured Chryseobacterium sp., assembly GCA_964468335.1. Taxonomy (GTDB): domain Bacteria; phylum Bacteroidota; class Bacteroidia; order Flavobacteriales; family Weeksellaceae; genus Marnyiella. The sequence goes on from CAYXUO010000008.1 coordinate 24,105, forward strand.
AAACATAAATGCCTGGCTGTTGAGATGGAGGCCTTCGCGCTTTTTGCCAATGCGAAATATCTTGGGAAAAATGCTGCAACGCTTCTTACGGTTTCAGACATTATCCCAACCAGAGAGCAGATCAGTTCCGATGAGCGGGAGAAAGCCCTCAGGGTTATGATAGAGTTGGCACTGGAATCCGCGATTAAAGTGTAAGCTAAATACCCGGTTCCAGATCATCCAATAAGTGTCCGAAAAAATCCTTTTTAGTCTTAAGATAGGAGCGGCTCATATCATGAGCCAGAATTTGAAGTGGTATTCTGCTGTTTAAGCGGATATCACTTTCTTCCACATATCTCACCTTGTTAGGATTATTTGTAAGCAGATTGATTTCAGTTACGGAAAGTAAGTTGAGAATTTCAATGGCTACTCCGAAATCCCGGTCGTCGGCGGGCAGTCCCAGTTCCAGATTCGCCTGAACTGTATCCATACCCTTTTCCTGAAGGGCATACGCTTTGAGTTTATTGATTATGCCAATATTTCTGCCCTCCTGGCGCAGGTAAATTATTATTCCGCCATTGGTTTGGATGTACTGCATGGCAGCATCCAGCTGCTGGCCACACTCGCATTTTCTGGAGTGAAAGACCTCGCCTGTAATACATTCGGAATGAAAACGGACATTTACGGGAATTGAAAAATCGGTATTTTCGGCTACGATGGCTATATGCGGCATCCAGTCCTGGTCGTTATCGGAAAAAGCCATCACCCTGTATTGACCGAAATCGGTGGGGACATTGGCCTCTGCCTGTAGTTTTAACATGGCTAAAGTAGGTTTATTAAGGCTGAAGTAAGGTAGGTGTTTCCAGAACGGTGATGTTGGTCTTGATTCTTGTTAAATATCGGTTCAGAACAACGTCTTCATCTTTTTTAAGATATTTTCTAAGGTTCTGAATCTTCTTGTAGCTCTTCTCGATGTTTCTGTGCGCTTTTTGTTTCGCAACCAGATTATATTCACCATAAGCATAAATATATTCCTGAAGGTGTGCCTTTAAAACAGTAATTTCCCGGTTTACACCATCATTGGTAAACCTGGGAAAAGTTGAAATTAAGTTGGTGATTTCTGCTGCATTTACATTCTGCTTAATACTCGCACCAAATTTTTCCTCCAGAGATCCGCCCGCTGAAACACTGGTTCCGTTTGTTGGTGACGGGGTAAACTTATCTGTAGCGCAGGAAGATAAAAGTGATATCGTTAAAACTAATACTACCGAAGATTTAATCATTATTTTGCCTTTTGATAAAGGACAGGGTTAAGACTTTCATCATTATACATTTTCATCTGCTTATATGTTTTCATCTTTACCTTACCGTTCTCAATATCAGACAATAACTGATTAATAGAAGTTATGAGGTCTGCTTTCTGCTCCAGCAGGACTTTTAATTTTGCCGAACAGTTTTTTCGGTGTTCCACAGTAGCCGACTGGCGTTCAGCCTCCTGCTTCATATGGTAAATCTTCAGAGACAAGATGGAGAGCCGGTCCATTGCCCAAGCGGGCGTCTCTGTGTTGATCTTGGCCTCCGCATCAGGTGTTATTTCTCTGTACCGGTCCAAAAACCAGCTGTCCAGAAATTCAACCAGGTCAGTTCGCTGTTGGTTAGAGGCGTCAATTCTTCTTTTAATGAGTAAGGCCTCGGCCGGGGTGATGTTCTCGTCCCGGATAATATCCTCTAAATGCCATTGAACGGTATCAATCCAGTTTTTTGAATACAATAGTTGTTCCAAACTTCCTGTAGGGTAGGGTTGTTTTGGTGGTTCATCTACATGGTCCGTGAGGTGATAGTCTGCAATCGACTGACTGAAGATCTTCCACGCATTTGATGCGAAATCCATAGTTATGATTATTAAGCAGTACGGTCTGTATTCTGTGTAGTTTGCTCTGTGTTAGGTTTTTTGTCATCCTCTTTCACAGCGTCTTTAAACTCCTTGATTCCGGAACCCATACCGCGCATCAGTTCTGGAATTTTCTTAGCTCCAAACAGTACAATAATAATAAGTGCGATGATTAATATCTCTCTAAATCCTAGTCCTCCCATGGCATAAATATTTTTGCAAAGTTAAGTTATTTTTTAATTTACCCAACCTAACGGATCCACCGGCGTTGTGCCGTTCCAGATCTGGAAATCCAGTGTGTAGGACCCGTCAAAATCCTCCGCAATAAGGCCTATAGAGGTGCCTGCAGAAACCTGCTGGTTCTGTGAAACAGATACGTTGCTTAAGTTGGAGTAGATGGTAAAATAGTTTCCGTGCTTAACAATCACGGTTTTTGTACCGTCCCCGGAAGCCATCACTTTGGAAACTGTTCCCGGAAAGATAGCTTTGGCACCGGTGCCTTTGGAAACAGCAATTTTAATCCCGTTATTTTCTTCCACGATATTCTTGAATACAGGGTGTGGCTGGCGGCCGAAACGGTGGGTAATGGTACCGTAAGCTGGCATATTCATTCGTCCACGGCTCTCAGCAAAATTGTTTGCCGCATTGGACGAAACTCCGTAGTTGGTAAGTGCCTTACTTTCGGCTGCCTTCTTTTCCACATCAGTCTTTCTCGTCTGTTCCGCTTCAGCTGCACGTGCTGCGGCCAGTTTTTCATTGGCCTCCCTGGATTTAATAGCAGCCTCCCTCGATTCTTTTTCAGCGGCAATTTTTCTGGCCTCGTCTTTGGCACTTGCCTCTGCTTTGGTGGCCTCTTCAGTCCGTTTACGTTCGTCTGCAAGCTTCTTCGCGGCAATGTCTGCAGCTTTCTTCGCTTCAGCTTCCGCAAGACGTCTTTCTTTTTCGAGTGCATCAGCTTTGGCCTTGTTCTCCGCATCAATCTTTGCTTTCTCGCGTGCAGCGGCTTCCTTAGCCAAACGGATTTTTTCGGCTTCTACCTTTCTTACCGCTTCCTCATTGGCTTTTGCTATCCGGATTTCTTCAGCAATTATCGACCGGATCTGCCCTTCAAGTTTTTTACTTTGAGTTTGCTTTTGCTTAAGTTCGGCGCTCAGGTTGGCTTCATTTTTCTTAAACTCCTCCACCAGTTTCACCTTTTGCTGTTTTTCAGCTGAAATTGTAGTGATTTCTTTTTTTTGATTGGCGAGAAGAATTTCCTTCTGCTGTGCCGATTTCGCTTTTTCTGCGATAGTGCGTTCCAAATCACTGGCTGCCTTAGTGATTTTTTTGGCCTGTTTGTCCTGATAATCTGAGTAAAAGCGAAGATACTGTACCCTTCTTATAGCTTCACCTAAACTTTTTGAGGAAAGGATGAAGGTAACTTTATTCTTCAGGTCTCTGTTCTTATAAGCATTGACCAACACATTGGCGTAATTACGGCGCAGAACGGCAAGTTCCCGGTTCTGACGGTTTATTTCGAGTTGCCTGAGGTAGATGTCATCCTCTATGAAGCGTTTTTCCTTTTGTGTGTTTTGGAATACCTTTTCCCTGAGTTCTATCTTTTTGTTGACGCCCTCCAGATACGCCAGGGACAGTTTAGACTCATTACGGCTCTTGGCGAGCTGGGTGTTGATCTGGGCAATCTGTTTTTTTAATTCAGCATTCTGCTTTTGAAGCTGCTCCTTATTTTGGCCGAATGTAAGTCCAAAAAGAAGAACTGCGGTTAAAAAACTGATTCTTTTAATCATTTGATTTCAATTTTGGTATAAGTTCCCGGCACGGAAAACGGAGTTTGCATTTTAGAATCGTCAAATTTCGTATTTTCAAGTAATATCTGACCTTCTTTGGAGCCTTTTATAAGTATTTTAACATTCTTTGGCAAGCGAAAATCTTTATACGAAAGCCAGTCACTGTAACTTACCTGAAGTTCATCTTCGCTGTTTACCTCTTTTAAATTAACATCCAACAGATCATAGTTCTGCGCATACTGAATTTCAATCTTATACTCGCTTGTTTTACCATCCTCAGCTTCGATCATTTGATTAACTGTTGATGCCATTTTATAGCCCTGCGCGTTTTTCGTAAGACGGAATTCCCGGTCGTTAATTCTCACGAAGGTCCGGCCCAACAATAATCGCTGTAAGGAATTGTAATTGATAAAATTGGTGTTAAGCAAGCGGTTCAGATATTCAAAATCAGAATCGATGAAGGTTTTGTCTGTCTTATTATAGGCCTTAATCCCGTCAGGAGTAGCTACACCACGAGCCATACTGATAAAAAATGCGGTAATATTCATCCATACCCGTTCATTGTTCTGGATATAAATGGTGGCATCAAGCGGCGGAAGGTAACTGGACTGAGTTTCCACATTAACCTTGCTGCTGATCTTCAGTTGCTCAAACTTAGGAGGAACCAGCACCTGTTGAAAGAACCTGGCATCAGCATCTATAGCTTTACTTACATCTACAGGCCGGTTGCCCACCGCAGTACTGTCCGTACCGGTGTTATCGTCTGTTATTTTGCGCGCCTTACATGAAAGCAGCAGGATTCCGGTAAGAATAAGAAGAAAAACTCTCTTCATGATTATCAATTTAAGTGAAATAACCTAAATAAGTTACAATATTAAAGCCAAACCACACAATAGGATTTGTGTGGTTCAGTTGGATTATATGTTTAGGCTATATCAGTCTTTGGAAAGGAAATCAAGTACCGAGAAGTCGCCTAAAGAGATCTCACGGGATACACCGTGGTATTCCGCCGAGTTTCCGATCATTGAATTGCTCAGATTCGCATGATTAATTACCGTATTCTCCTGAATCAGTGAATTGTCGATGTTTGAATTTACAATTCTCGTATTGTTGCCAACGCTTACGTTAGGTCCAATCTTGGAATTGGCGATAATCACATTTTCCCCAATAAAACAAGGCTGAATGATAAGGCTGGTCTCTATGCTGGCTGATGCAGGATAATTTTTGAACTCCTCCTGCTCGTAGTTCAGGATTTTACCGTTGGTCTCTACGGTGGCATTTTTGTTTCCGCAATCCATCCAGTCGTCCACTTTACCCAGGGAGAATTTTGCACCTTTCTGTCTCAGGTTTTCCAGTGCTGTAGTAAGTTGATATTCACCACCCTGCATAATATCATTTGACATGATATAGTTTATTTCGTGCATCAGTTTCTCGGCAGATTTGAAATAATAAATTCCAATGATGGCAAGATCAGACACAAATTCCTTCGGTTTTTCTACAAAATCAGTTATGAAACCATAATCGTCCAGTTTTACCACTCCGAACGCAGAAGGGTCCTCCACTTTCTTCACCCAGATTACCCCGTCAGAGTTCTTATCCAGGTCAAAATCGGCACGGAACAGAGTATCGGCAAATGCAACCACAACATCACCCTGCATGGATGCTTCAGCACATTTAATGGCATGAGCCGTTCCTAAGGGTTGGTCCTGGGTATAAATACTGCCTTTGGCACCAAGTTTTTCCGCGATTTTTAACAGAGATGCCTCCACTTCAGGTCCAAAATCCCCGATAATGAAGGCGATTTCATCAATTTCCTCGCCGGCAACCTTGGCAATGTCTTCTACCAGACGCTGCACGATTGGCTTCCCACCGATTGGAATTAAAGGTTTCGGTACTGTAAGTGTGTGAGGTCTGAGTCGGGAACCGCGACCCGCCATAGGAACGATTATTTTCATATTTGCTGTTAGTTTTTTATCATCATTTCAAGCGTTATACCGCTCATTTTTTTTAGTTTACCGATGTGCTGCCGAAACCTCCTGCACCTCGGTCTGTGCCGGTTAGTTCTGTAACCTCATCCCACTCGGCACATTCGTGTTTTGCAATAACCATTTGGGCAATTCGGTCGCCACGCTGGATGCTGAAAGCACGATCGGACAAATTTACTAAAATTACCCCTATTTCACCTCTGTAATCTGCATCTATGGTTCCGGGTGTGTTCAGGACTGTAATCCCGTTTTTTACAGCGAGGCCACTTCGCGGGCGGATCTGAGCTTCGTAACCTTTGGGTAGCTCAATAAATAGTCCCGTGGGAATCAGTTTCCTTTCCAGGGGCTTCAGTGTTACCGATTCCTGAACGTCTGCAAAAACATCCATGCCTGCCGCACAGGCTGTCTGATATTTTGGAAGCTCGAGGCCGGATTTGTTGATGACTTTTATCTTCATTTCTTTATTTTTTTTAACACCGCCTGTGGCAGCAGCTTTTGATAGGCAATGAATACGATTGCCAAGATAATAAACAGGAGGTTACCTAACATAATATGTTTCTGTAAATTTTGATAATAAGCAAGTCCCGTCACAATAGTAACAAGGATTACCACCGCATTTTTATAGAGTTTATAAGGAATTGGATATCTTATCTGACCCCAAACGAACGATATGACCATCATTATGAAATAGGCAGCTAATGTGGCCCATGCCGAAGCCCAGTAGCCGTAACGCGGGACAAAATAGTAGTTAATGGCAATGGTGACTGCTGCGCCGGCCAGGGAAATGTAGGCGCCATTGATGGTTTGGTCTGTAAGTTTGTACCATATGGAGAGATTGAGGTATATGCCTAAAAACAAGGTGGCTATAAAAAGTAGCGGAAGTATGTCAATGCCCACAAAATATGCTGGATTTTTAAGATACATTGGTGCCAGCCAGCTTAAGTTAATGGTGAGGCACAAAATGATCAGGCAGTTTGCTGTTATAAATACATCCATAAGCCGGGCATAGACCTGCCCCGAATTCTCATTTTTCGAATTACTAAAGAAAAAAGGTTCAATCCCCAGCACGTAGGCTTGCTTAAACAGCAGAACAAAAGTGACAATCTTGGTTACCCCACCATATATGCCGAGTTGTGTTTGCGCAATTCCGTCAGGCAAAAGAAATTTAAGGAACTGTCTGTCCAGAGTCTCGTTTACAATTCCTGCCAGCCCGGCAAACATGATTGGAAGTGAATATTTCATCATCTTTTTCCAAAGCGTAAAATCAAAGTAGCGGAAACGGGCTACGATTACCTCGCTGAAAAGAAGTGCAAATGTAACTGCGCTGGCTACGAGGTTTGCTGCAAAGACGTATCCGATTCCAAACTCCGGGCGGTAACTGAAACCCAGCAAACCCTGTGGATATTTGGGTAAAAGAACTATAAAGAACAGCGTGAGTGAGAAATTAATAAGACCGTTAATAATCTTAATCACAGCAAACTTTATTGGCCTTTCCTGCTTGCGCAGAATTACAAAGGGCATGGCCGAGAGTGCATCAAGCGAAAGTATGATTACCAAAAAGGTGAGCAGGTGAACCTGTGTAGGGGTCTTGAAGGCAACTGCCAGCGGTTCGCGGAAGATTAGAGCCATCGCCAAAAAACCCAATGCAGCGGTTACCACACTGAAAAAAGCCGTGGAAACCAATTTTTTCTGATCATCTTCTTTTAGGGCAAAACGGAAAAATGTGGTTTCCATCCCATGAGTCAGCAAAACAGTAATGATTCCCGCCACAGAGTAAAAATCGGCGTACGGGGCATAGGCTTCAGGACCAAAAGCCCGGAAAATAAACGGGCTCAGAAAAAAAGGGAAAAGACGTATGATGATTGTGGTTAGACCGTATAGAGCGGTTTGTCCCAGAAGTTTTTTATACACTGACCGGAAAATTTTACCGCAAAGGTAATTATTAGCTTTAACTTGTCACTTAACACTTCGTGAATTGCAGCCTTACTATTTTGGACGTAATGCGTACTTTTACCCAAACGTTGAAAAAACTCATCTTAAATGAAAATCCTTATAAAGAATGCCCGTATTGTTAATGAGAACCAAATATTCGAAAGTGACCTGCTCATCCTTGATGACATTATACTCAAGATTGAAAAAGACATAGATGCAGGAACAGCAGACCGTGTAATTGACGCACAGGGAAAGTATCTTCTGCCCGGTGTGATCGATGACCAGGTCCATTTCCGCGAGCCGGGACTTACGCATAAAGGGGATATTGAAAGCGAGTCCAGAGCGGCAGTTGCAGGTGGAGTCACCAGTTTTATTGAGCAGCCCAACACAGTGCCCAATGCCGTAACCCAGGAGCTGCTGGAGGATAAATATCAGATTGCAGCCCAGAAATCATTTGCCAATTATTCCTTTATGATGGGCGGTACCAACGATAATCTGGAAGAAGTGCTGAAAACAAATCCGCGCAATGTAGCAGGCATCAAACTTTTCCTCGGTTCTTCTACGGGAAACATGCTTGTGGATAATCCGGAAACCCTGGAAAATATCTTCAACAAAACCAAAATGCTGATCGCGGTTCACTGCGAAGACGAGGCCACGATCCGCGCGAATACTGAAATGTACCGCGAACAGTACGGCGATGACATCCCTATGGAATATCA
>CAYXUO010000009.1:0-2958 GCA_964468335.1 uncultured Chryseobacterium sp.
CAGAATCTTCTCGGCGTGCTTTTTCTTGAATTAATAAGCGTGGACGTCGGTATGTGGTCCGAAACGTATTTCCTTAACCACCACTTTTACCTGCTTGGCTTTAAGTTCCTTGGTTTTTTTCTTCTGCTCGTAAAGGAATTTTTTATAATCCAGAATCCGAGAGATATACGGTTCTGCCTTGTCCGAAATTACAACAAGGTCCAGTTCCTGTTCCTTAGCAATTTCCAGTGCTTTTGCCAGCGGATAAACCCCCGGTTCCACGTTATCGCCCACCAAACGGACTTCACGAGCCCGAATTTTTTCGTTAATCTGATGCAAATCTTCCTGCACCCTTCTTTGTGGGCCTCTACCTCGGTAATTAAATTTCTGTGCTATTGTTTTAAATTTTAAGTTATTCTTAATTTAAATATCCGGAATTACGCTCCGAACTCAGCGTTGAGTGCCGAGGCATTCTTAAAGTAAGCGGTGAACTCCTCAATGGTCATCGTCCCCAGGTCACCCTCGCCACGTCTCCTTACAGATACTGTGCCGGACTGTTCCTCATTTTCTCCTACGATTAGCATGAACGGATATTTGTTGATTTCCGCATCCCGGATCTTTTTTCCGGTCTTTTCATTACGGTCGTCAATCAAGCCGCTAATATCGTTATTTTCCAATAAATGTGAAACTTTTTTAGAATATTCTAAATATTTTTCTGAAATCGGAAGGATAATAAACTGATCCGGTGCCAGCCAAAGAGGAAAATCTCCAGCTGTATTTTCAAGCAAAATCGCGATGAAACGTTCCATGGAGCCGAAAGGTGCACGGTGAATCATTACGGGCCGGTGTTTTTCACCATCGCTGCCAATATAAGTAAGGTCGAAACGTTCCGGCAGGTTATAATCCACCTGAATGGTTCCTAACTGCCATTTTCTGCCTAAAGCGTCCTTCACCATAAAGTCCAGTTTCGGACCATAAAATGCGGCTTCACCATACTCGACAACCGTATTCAAACCTTTGTTCCTGGCGGCTGTAATGATAGCGTTCTCCGCTTTTTCCCAGTTTTCATCGCTGCCGATGTATTTTTCTCTGTTTTCCGGGTCTCTAAGTGAAACCTGGGTTACAAAATCTTCAAATCCAAGGTTGCGGAAAACATACATCACCAGGTCTATCACACCTTCAAACTCGCTCATCAGCTGGTCGGGTGTACAGAAAAGGTGAGCATCATCCTGAGTAAATCCGCGCACTCTGGTAAGACCGTGAAGTTCTCCGGACTGCTCATAACGGTACACCGTTCCGAATTCAGCAAAACGCTTTGGCAGGTCGCGGTAAGACCACTGACCTACTTTATAGATTTCGCAATGGTGAGGGCAGTTCATTGGCTTCAGCATAAACTCTTCGCCTTCATTTGGAGTTTTTATTGGCTGAAAACTGTCGGCACCGTACTTATCCCAGTGACCGGACGTCACGTAAAGTTCCTTGGAACCGATATGCGGTGAGATTACAAATTCGTAACCTGCTTTTTTCTGTGCGTCGGAAAGGAAGTTCTCCAGTTTTTTTCTGAGGGCGGCACCTTTTGGAAGCCAAAGCGGCAAGCCGGCACCTACCTTTTCAGAAAAAGCAAAAATGCCGAGTTCCTTACCTAATTTTCTGTGGTCGCGTCGCTTGGCCTCTTCCAGCCTTTCCAAATATTCGGTAAGGTCTTTCTGTTTTGGGAATGAGATTCCGTAAACTCTTGTAAGCTGGGGATTCTTTTCATCGCCTCTCCAGTAAGCCCCGGCAGCGTTAAGTACTTTTACAGCCTTCACAATTCCGGTGGTGGGCAGGTGGCCGCCACGGCAAAGATCGGTGAAATTATCATGGCTGCAGAAGGTGATTTGGCCGTCTTCCAGATCTGATATAAGTTCCGTTTTGTAAGGATTGTCTGCATATTCCTTCAGTGCATCGGCTTTGCTCACAGGATACAGGCTGAAAGTGGAGTTTTTCTTTGCGTTCTCCAGCATTTTTTTCTCAATCTTCTCAAAGTCTTTGTCACTCAGGGCCTCATCACCAAAATCAACATCATAGTAGAAGCCGTTTTCAATGGCGGGACCGATGGTCAGTTTTGCAGCAGGGTAGTAGTCCAGGATGGCCTGGGCTAAAAGGTGAGCAGAGGAGTGCCAGAAGGCTTTTTTGCCAAGATCATCATTCCAGGTAAGAAGCTGAACCGTGGCATCGGAACTGATCGTTGTTGAAACTTCGACCTGTGTACCGTTCACCACTGCGGAAATCGTGTTTCTTGCCAAACCTTCCGAAATAGATTTTGCTACCTCCAGCGGAGTAACCGCATTTTCAAATTCTCTGATGCTTCCGTCCGGAAGAGTGATCTTTACCATATACTTTAGACAAAATTAAGATGCAAAAATACGAAAATCCGCATCAACTGCACAGCAGCGCACAGATAAATTCATTACGTAGGGGTGCGCTCTAAATCTGTGTTTTTTTTGTCCAAAAAAAAAGCGGAAATCATTTTCCGCTGTGTTCATCATTATTGTGGGTTTTTCCGTCTTTATGTGTTTTTGAGGTCTCCCGTACTTCTTTTTTCATACTTTCGCCGCTTTCCACTTTTTCGGAGGATGCCGGCACGTTTTGGTAATCCTGGTTTTCCTTTTTAACGTCTGATTTTCCGTCTTTGGATCCGCCAACATTTTTTTCTTTTTCCATGATCGTTAATTTATATATCAAAAGTCTGAAAATTCAGTGCCAATCTGTTATGCAACTGCAAGTTTTCATTATAATTTAGACAGGTCCGAGAGATCCAAGGTTCGGGTTTCATCTTCAATGGTGTAGTCCAGGGCTTTGGCCAGCACAAAAATACTGTTAAGATTGTCCATGAGCTGCTTCCGTCCTTCGCTCCGCAGCCTGTTCTGGTCTACGCGCCTGTAAGCATCATCTTTAGCGGCTTTTGTGACCTTTTTAATCTGCACATCATCAATCCTG
>CAYXUO010000009.1:2968-31756 GCA_964468335.1 uncultured Chryseobacterium sp.
CTGTATTTCAACCACAGGGGTAATGCGGATGTCAGCAGGCGGTATTTCTCTTATGATCAGTTTCCTGTTTACCGAATCTACTTCCATTACAAGCTTGTTCAGGTTATAGGAAACCTGCGCATTGGTCTTTGTAAAAGCCATTATTTCATTTTCCGACATCTTTCTGCCAAAAACTTCAAAAGCCACTTTCGTTTTCTGCATGGTGGAGAAATCCTGTTCCATGACCACCATCTTATTCATCTTTGTAATCTGGTTTTTTAGGATGTAATAATCGTTACGTGTTTTCTCCTCCACAACCTTAGTACAGCGGCGAAAGATAAGGAACAGCACCAGCATGGCGGCGGCGCCGATCAGTATTCCCTTGATGATATCTGAGTTTTTCAAGTTGTGAATATTAGGTGACTATTTTCCTTTCATGATCTGCAGCAGGTCGCGTTCCAGATACCCGGAAAGTGGCGACTCCGTAATCCGTCCAAGTTCCACACCCTTATCCTTCAGGATGATGGTGGGCACCTTTTCAATTTTGTAAGTCACGTGTTCCCCGCCCGGTGTCTGCTTGTTCCTGTCGGTTGCAATGATATGCAGCTTTTCCACCGGGAAATTAATTTCATTCAGGATTTTAATGAGCCTTGGAAATTCGCGGTGGCTGTCGGAGCACCAGGTGCCCACAAAAACCGTCATGCTTATATTGTCCCAGTTACGTGTACGCAGTTCCGCAATTGATTTACTGTCCACGGCATATTCCAGATACTCTTTACCGAACCACTCATTATAGGGTGAGTTATCAAACTGCGTTAAGGTTTGCGGACCAAGCAGTATTTTGCCGTCACGTTCCGTAACAGTTTCTACGTTAAGTTTGGTATCTGTCTGCGCTTTACAAGCCTGAAGATTCAGGAAAACAGCACCTGTTATAAAAAATGAGGTAATTATTCTTTTCATCTTAATTTTCTAATATTGCTTTAAGGTCGGCAGGGGAGTAGTGTACACTTTTCAGTACTTTATTGTCCGATTTACGGTGTACATTGAATTTATCGCCGGATTTTTCATAAAAGCTTTCTTCTCCTTTCTCTTTGTAATACTGTACGGTTTCCAATGCCTGATCTTCATCTGCACAAGCCTTGGACATATTGGAGCGCTGCACCTCGGCAAAAAGTTCCGCAAATTTCTCTCCCAAACCAAATTCCAAAACCGCGCCACTAAGTACATATTGCAGATCGCAAAGTGCATCGGCGATTTCAACCAAATCGTTATCTTCAATAGCCTGCTTCAGTTCGTTCAGTTCCTCCTGCAGTAAGGCGACGCGCAAATCACATCTTTCCCTGGCAGGAATCTGTGGCCTGTCCAGCACAGGGGCATTAAATGTATTGTGAAACTCAGCTACCATATTCAGACTGTCAATTTTTTCCATTCAAACTAAATTTTCCCAAAGGTAAAGATTCTGTTCAGGTACCTGAAATAATTTGACTGCCTTTTAGGATTTCTGTTTTGGCCGCAATAAAACTGCGTAAGGTCTCATTCACAGAATTGCATTGGGAAAACACGTCCGTCAGTATTATACATTGTTCCCGTGTAACAGCCGTCCTGACTGGATTCCAAAACACATTTCGCGCTGAGTACCCCTTTTGTATATTCATTGAGCTGCAGGTTATTTCCATGGATGCTGCCGCGGAGGTCATAGATTTTTTCCGGCCGCGAGTTATTATAGTAAGTTCCGCTAACGGTACTCCCATTCGGATTGAAAGTTAATGTAAATACCGCCTGCATTTTACCCACCGTGCCGTTCAGGACCTTTTCAACCTTCTGCGTGCGGAGCGCAACAGCGGGTTTTACTTCCTCTCTATTGCCTTCTGCCGATAAATTTCCGGTTTTAAGCGCGTATATCAGACCACCGATCGCTGTGATAAGTGTGGCAACTGCAGTAATTGTGGCTGCTACTGAGGGTTTGCCGGAAATGTTTTCAGTCGCCATGGCATTTGCTTTTAGAGTATAAATGTAATAAATATTTGATATTCAGAACACCCCGAATAATATTGTGTTTAACTATTCATAAGACTGGTAAGGCTTATTACCGGTCAGCTTCCGCATGACGATAAAAAAAACACCCCAGAAACGGGGTGTTGAAAGTTGCTATGAGTGACTTTTTTATTTAGAGATCTCTCTGCCGATCACCAGTTTCTGGATTTCGGAAGTTCCTTCGCCAATTGTACAAAGTTTGGAATCTCTGTAATATTTCTCTGCCGGAAAGTCTTTGGTATAGCCGTAGCCACCAAAGATCTGTACCGAATTATTGGCAATGCGTACACAAGCTTCAGAGGCGTAAAGTTTTGCCATAGCACCTTCTTTGGTCATTGGTTGCTTGGCATTTTTAAGGTTAGAGGCACGTTGGATCAGCAGTTCAGCCGCGTCAATTTCTGTAGCCATATCGGCCAGCATAAAGTTAATGGCCTGGAAGCTGTTAATGGCCTTTCCAAACTGATGTCTTTCCAGTGAGTATTTAAGGGCTGCTTTATATGCACCACGTGCGATACCAAGGCTTAATGCTGCAATGGAGATTCTTCCTCCATCCAGAATTTTCATGGCCTGTTTAAATCCGGATCCAACTTCGCCAAGACGGTTAGCATCCGGTACGCGAACGTTATCAAAGATGAGTTCAGCAGTTTCGGAAGCTCTCATTCCAAGTTTATTTTCTTTTTTACCTGAGGTAAATCCTGCCATTCCTTTTTCCAGGACAAATGCCGTAGAATTGTTTTTGGCTCCTTTTTCACCTGTACGGGTCATTACGACTGCAATGTCACCGGAAATAGCGTGAGTGATGAAATTTTTCGCTCCGCTGATGATCCAGTCGTCACCGTCTTTTACAGCGGTTGTGCTCATTCCGCCGGAATCCGAACCTGTATTGTGCTCGGTAAGACCCCAGGCACCGATAACCTGACCTGAAGCCAGTTTTGGCAGCCAGCGGTGTCTCTGCTCTTCGTTCCCGAATTCGTAAATATGATTGGTGCAAAGAGAATTGTGCGCCGCTACCGAAAGACCGATGGAAGGATCCACCTGAGAAATTTCGTCCAGAATAGTTACATATTCATGGTAGCCAAGACCGGAACCACCATACTCCTCCGGAATTACGATACCCATGAATCCCATTTCACCGAGCTGGTGAAAAAGTTCGACAGGGAAAGTCTGACTTTCGTCCCACTCCATGATGTTTGGTCTAATATTTTTTTCAGCAAAATCTCTTGCGGTTTCTGCTACCATTTTGATGTTGTCTTGCGTCTGGATATCCATAAAATTGTTTTGACGCCAAATATACTTAAAATGTAGCCGACAAGGAAAAAATATTTAGCGTAAAATCATCAGATTGTATTATTTTTTATGGTAAAAACAGTCTGCGAAAGGGAACTCTGTGCAGGATAAAATTTTTACTTATGTGTATTTGAAATTACTAATTTTGCACTTTAAGATTTACATGAAAAAAATTGTCCTAATTGCCTGCATGTCACCGGCATTATTTTTTGCTCAGGTGCCCGCGGGATACTACAACGGAACCGCCGGTCTGTCGGGCTATCAACTGAAAACCAAAGTTCACGAAATCATCGCCAGAAACTATAACTGGAACTATGGTGATCTGCCTGCTTACTACGGAATCACGGACCTGGACCAGTATGACGACCATGACCTGACGAATACCAACCTATTACTTGATATTTACTCCGAAATCCCGGGTGCACCGGATGTCTACGAATATACGGTGAGCCAACTCATCGGGTCTGCATCGGTTGAAGGAATGGGGTATAACCGTGAGCATATTATTCCGCAAAGTACTTTTGACAGTTATTATCCTATGTATTCTGACCTTCATTTCGTTGTACCGGCGGATGCACGTATCAATCAGTTACGAAGTAATTACCCACATGCTGCGGGTGGAGGAACAACATTCTACACGTTTACAAATTCATCCAAAATACGGAACGACAATACGCCCGGCTATGCCTACACAGGCAGGGTGTATGAACCTGTTGATGCCTATAAAGGTGATGTGGCCCGGATGATCCTCTACTTCGCCGTAAGATATGAATCAAAGTTAAAGTCATTTAATTATGCTGCCGGTTCGGGCCCGGCAAATGATACCAATCCGCTGAACGGCACCGCTGAATATGCTTTTGATCCCGGATATCTGGAAATGCTGAAGCAATGGCATAACAGTGATCCCGTCTCGGCAAGGGAAATTAACCGGAATGATGCCGTTTACAATATCCAGAAAAACAGAAACCCTTTTATTGACCATCCCAATTGGGTAGATTTGATCTGGTCTGAGATTCCGGACAACATACCTCCCCAGTCACCTGCCAATCTTGCAGTGACCAACACGGGTGCCCATTTTGTTACCTTAAGCTGGACTCCCAGTTCCGATCAGGATGTTTTGGGATATTATATTTATGCCAACGGGAATCCGCAACCAGTAACTACAACTAAACAAAACACGGTCACTTTAGACCGCCTGACCCCTGATTCCACATACACTTTTACGGTGAAATCGTATGATAAGGGCTATTTGGAGTCAGCATCTACCAATCAGGTTTCAGTCACCACACTTTACAGTGATTCATTTGCAAAAGACCTGATGATCACGAAGTTTATTGATGGCAGCAGCTTCAACAATGCTGTGGAAATCACTAACCAGACAGGTCATGAAGTGAACCTGAATAAATACAGTTTAAGAATCCAGTTCTACAATTCCGTAAACGGCAATTACTATTTTTCGGAAGCGTTTCAAATGGAAGGCAAGGCCGCTGCCGGCGAAACATTCGTTGTCCGAAATCCGCGGGCGACCTTTAACTGCTACAGCAATGAACAGGCTAAATTTGTCACTGCTTCAGATCCCTTAACCTTTACCGGAACGCAGTATGTGGAGCTGGCATACAATGGCAACACGACGGTTGATGCGCTTGGGTCCAAAGACACCTTCAACAGTTTGGGAGATGTTTCTCTGTACCGACTATATGCTGCCCAGCCAAATGCAGTTTACACTCCGTCGGAATGGCAGACTTATCCTACGGACTACTGTCAGAATTTGGGTACACTGGCGACCGCACCGTCTGAAAGTCCCTTAGCCGAAGCGCAGATTTATCCTAATCCGGTTGCAGATCTACTTTATTTCAGAGGATTTCAAATTAATAAAGGTGCGGAGGGGCAAATCATCGATCTGTCCGGCCGGATGCTGAGAACAGTAAAATTTGCAGACGAAGAAAACAATAAAATTGACGTATCCTCTCTACAACCCGGAATTTACATTCTGAACGTGGACGGGAAATCTTTCCGATTTATTAAGAAGTAGGAAGCTGTTGGTTCATTGAAGCGCTTTGGTGGTGTATTTTTCTGGCAGATAACCGGTAGAAGCGTACAACGAGCATCACTGCGGAGATTGTAAGACCGAGTCCAAGCGCTATCCACATTCCGAATGCGCCCATTTTCATTGTAACACAAAGGAAGTATCCGAGTGGGATGGTGATGATCCAATAGGCAACAAACGTAATAATACTTGGAATTTTAACATCCTGAATTCCTCTTAATATCCCAAGGGCTGTAACCTGAACTCCGTCTGAAAGTTGGAACAGGGCGGCAATGATGAGCAGTTGAGAGGCAAGCAAAATTACTTCTACATCTTCTTTCCTTGTAAAGAAGGTGGGTAGGATCTCCCGTCCGAAGATGAAGAACAGCCCGCAGAACGTCATAAATAAAAAGGACAGTTTCAGGTTGTTGATCCCCAGACGCCGAAGTTCGACAAAATTCTTCTCACCCATTTTTCGGCCCACCATTACGGTGGATGCCACGCTGAAGCCGATGCATAAGTTAAAGGTAAATGAGGCCATACTTAATGCAATCTGGTGGGAGGCAATATCACGGGCACTTACCAGTCCGCAGATAAACGCGGCACCTGCAAATGCAGTTACCTCGAAAAACATCTGCAGTGCTGTGGGTAAACCAAGTTTCAGCATGCGGTTGAACATTCTGCCTTTCAAGTCTTCAATTTTGAGCGTGAATGCTTTTATGTAACGTTTGGTTGTTTCATGTCTCAACAAAATGAAATACAAAAGTACCAGCATAAATATCCTGGCAATAAGTGTGGCAATGGCCGAACCTTTTACTCCCATGGGTGGGAAACCAAACATACCTTTTATAAGAATATAATTAAGCGCAATATTGACAATATTAGCAATGATTGTAGCCACAGTTACGCCAACGGTATAACCCAGTCCTTCGGAGACTTCCCTTAGGGTCTGGAATGCCATGAAGGGCAGGACACTTAGGGCCATCATAAAGAGATAATCCTGGGTGTCGGGTATGATTTCAGCGGGCTGATTCAGGTGTGGCAGCAGGGGAACAAATCCCAGTAACAACAGCATAAGCAGCAATCCCACGGTCATGTTCAGCACAAAGCCATGCCTGAAAACAGAATTAATCCGATGGTGTTTTTTTTGGGCATGTGCTTCCGAAATAAGCGGAGGTATTGCAAAGGAAATCCCCAAACCAAATACAAATACAGAGAAAAATACGGCGTTGCCCAGCGAAACAGCGGCCAGTGCCTTGGCACCCAGCAAATTGCCCACGATAATATTGTCGAACAGCTGAACCGAAACCTGCCCCAGCTGAGTGAGCATTACAGGTATCGCCAGAATAAGCGCTTCTTTGGTGTATTTTCGGTTAAGGAGCATCAAAAAAAAGTTTGCAGCAAAATTACTGCAAACTATGTTGATAATGCGGGTAGTGTCTATAAATTATTTTCGTACAAAAGCTGCCACATCCTCTGCAGTTACTGTATTACCACCCAGGATAATGAGTCTTTCCACGATATTGCGCAGCTCGCGTATATTTCCTGTCCAGGAATAGGCTTCCAGACTTTTCAGTGCACTGTCTTCAAAAACCTTCGGCGCGATACCCTGTTCATCAGCTAAAGCTTTAGCAAAATATTCAACCAGAACTTTAATGTCTTCTTTTCTTTCATCCAATGGCGGTACATAGATTTCTATGACAGAAAGACGGTGATAAAGGTCTTCCCTGAATCTTCCAGCTTCAATCTCTTTCTGCATGTTTTTATTGGTTGCAGCAAGAACACGGACATCTACCTTTATTTCCTTGTCGCTGCCTACAGGCGAAACCTTGCTCTCCTGAAGCGCACGCAGCACCTTGGCCTGAGCGATAAGGCTCATGTCACCAATTTCATCGAGAAAAATGGTCCCGTTGTGAGCAAGTTCAAATTTTCCCTGCTTATCCTTAATAGCTCCCGTAAATGACCCTTTTACGTGCCCGAAAAGCTCACTTTCAATCAGTTCTGAAGGAATGGCGGCACAGTTTACCTCGACCATCGGTCCACGGCTTCTGTCGCTCTGAGAATGTATAGCGTGAGCAACCAGTTCCTTGCCCGCCCCGTTGGGTCCGGTAATAAGGACTCTCGCATCCGACGTTGCAACTTTGGCAATCATATCCTGGATTTTCTTCAGCGCGGGGCTTTCGCCAATCATCTGGTACTTTTTACTGACCTTTTTCTTAAGTGTTGAATTTTCCTTCTGCAGATTTTTATTCTCTTTAGCCAGTTTCTCCTTATCCAAAGCGTTTTTTACGCTGGTGATTAAACGGTTAATGTCAATTGGTTTGGAGATAAAATCGTATGCACCCTCTTTCAGACAGTCCACAGCAGTATCAATATCCGCATGTCCGGAAATCATCACGAAGGTAGATTCGGGTTTTACCTGCAGGGATTGCTTCAGTAGTTCTGTGCCTGAAAGTTTAGGCATTTTAATATCTGATATGATAAGGTCGAAATCCTCTTTCTCTATATATTTAAAGCCTTCGAGTCCATCAGCGGCTATTGTGAATTCATACGTCGGTAGTTCATCTGAAAGAATACTTTGAAGCACACTTGAAATAGTGGTTTCGTCTTCTACGATAAGGATTTTCTGCATAAGAGCTAGATTGGTTTTAATTTAATTTTAAGTTTGGATATGTTACAAAAATCGTTCCCATCAGCATCTGGAAGAAATGATGATGAAATTGCCGGCTACCGGTTAAGGATAGTCACGTTGGCCGCATATTGCCGAGCCTACACGCACGGAGTTTGATCCGGATTCAATGGCCAGTTTGTAATCGCTGCTCATGCCCATTGAAAGGGTTTGCAACTTTCCGCCGGCAGAGAGCTGGTCGAAGAGCTGCTTCAAAGTACGGAACTCACTTTTGATACTATCCTGATCATCTGTGAAGGTGGCCATGCCCATGAGTCCGCAAATCTCTGTATGTGGAAAGTGTCCCTGAACCCACTTCTGAAAAAGTTCCTTTGTTTCTGAAATTTCCAGTCCGTATTTACTGTCTTCTGAGGCAATTCTTACCTGTAGCAGGACCTTTATTTTTCTGTCATGCTTTTCTGCCTGTCGGTCGATTTCATGCAGTAGTTTCTCGCTGTCTACACTCTCAATTATATGCACAAAACCCGCGATGTGCTTCACTTTGTTGGTTTGAAGATGGCCAATAAGATGCCATTGGATGTCTGCAGGAAGTACTGATTGTTTTGTCACCATCTCCTGTACTTTGTTTTCACCGAAATTTCGGTGACCCAATTCATATAATTGTTGGACGGTTTCTGCCGGATGGGTTTTGGTAACAACAACTAACTGGACTTCCGGAGGTAATTGTGCCCGAAATGCGCTGTAGCGGTCACTAATTGAATCAGAATTCATAAAAAAGGTGTTTTTCCTATTTTGTAGATGTCAAATATACCATAAATTTGTTTGAACACTAAAACACAAATGATGGGTAAATTACAGGAACACCTCCTCAGCGCTGAAGAGGAACAGCAGCTTCGTGCTACGTACAGGGAAAAAAACTACGCCATAATTAATGCCAACCGCCCCGAAAATGCACCAGATACCCTTGAGTGCACTTTTGACATAGACCTTTTGCAGGACTATCTGGATTATGTGAAATCTAATCCCAAGACCCAGGGTATATCCAAAGTTAGAATAACAGTATGTTTCGGGCAGTATCCTGACAGTGATTTCAGTGATAGGCTTAATCCAGATTACAAAGGACACCAGACAGTTTACCTGCGTGCAGATGACGGTACCAACGGTGCCTGTACCCCAATTGACGGTCTGGCGGCCCTGGATTACTCAAACATTTGCCCACCAAATTTCTAGCTACTCACTATGGATCTGATCAAAGATTTCGGTGGCACGGTGATAAACCTGCTGTACCTTTCAATCATTATTTTAATGCTTTATTACCGCAAACATCTGGGCAAACACATCGGTATTGTGATTGCCGCGATGACTGTAACCTTACTGACAGAAACAACAACGGTTGTATTGCAGCGAATGCATATCATTAAGTTTACTACAACGTATTATGTGGTAGGTATTATCGGAATTGTCTATCTGCTTTTCCTGCTTTATTTTTATAAACTTATGCAGAACCCCCAGCTGAAGAAAATACAGTTGGGAATCGTAGCCGCACATATAATTAACTTTTCTGTTTCGGCTGCACTGAACGAAAACTTTTTTAATGTTTTTCCTGATATCACCAATTTTACAAGTATTTTCCTGATTTTGGTTTCACTTTTTATTTTTCTGAATGACACTTTTAATTCCGATAAGATACTCCTTATCAAGGCCTTTTTCCCCTTTTTTGTAGCAGTAAGTCTTACATTTATCTATGTGGGACTGGTACCCATTCTCTTTTTCAGCAACAGGATAGTACTGGACACTGAAAAATTTATTTTCTATATTATGTTATATTCCATCAATATAATTGGTTATTCAATTATGCTGGCGGGAATTTTTTTTGCCAAGAATCAAAAAAAAAAGCATAATTTAATTGAATGAAATTTGAAGGCGCAGAGTTACTGATTATTTTTTCGTCTCTTATCATTTTAATGGTCCTCAGTATGATGGTCCTCATCTATGTGGGTTTCGTTCGGAAAAAGGCAAAAATGATACTTAAGGAGCAGGAGAAGGAATTGCATTTTGCCCAGGAATTGGCGCTTTCCCAAATAGAAATGCGGGAACAGACGCTTCGGTATGTGGGTCAGGAACTTCATGATGATATAGGCCAAAAACTTTCTGTAGCCAAACTGCTTAATAATAAGCTGAGTTCGCAGTTGCAGATGGAAGACCGCGAATTCTTAAAGGAAATTAACGAACTTTTGGGCGAATGCATCAGTGATATCCGTAACCTGTCCAAAACCTTCATTACTCATCATATCGAACATATTGGACTCATTGAGTCCATAGAACGGGAGGTTCGCAGGATTAAGAAACTGGACTTTATAACGGTTAACTATATTCACAATGTAAAAGAAATCCACCTTGACCCTAAGCATTCCCTGATTCTTTTTCGGATCATCCAGGAATGTCTGAACAATGTTCTGAAGCATTCCCGGTCCAAAAAACTGGATATTGTATTGGATGACTGCGCCAGGAGCCTTGAAATCCGGATCATTGATCAGGGCATTGGAATTCCGGATAAGCCAGCCGCCGACGGTAGCGGACTGCGAAATATTACCAACCGTGCAAAAATCATAAATGCCAACTTCTCCATCAAATCTGTTAAAGATCAGGGCACAGAAGTAAAAATTGTTTACCCAAAATACTGACCAATATGTACAGGATTAAGATTGCAATCGTTGATGACCATAAGATGGTATCAAAAGCTATTGAAGATATGATCTCCGCACATCCCAAATATGAGGTGGTATACAACTGCTGCAATGGAGATGATTTCATCGCAAGTTTAAAGAAACAGAAAGTGGATCCAGATGTGGTGCTGATGGACATTAACATGCCGTTTCGCGATGGTGTGGAAACTACAGCCTGGCTCCACCGTGAAAAACCCCGGGTAAAGGTAATCGCGCTCACAATGGAGGATAACGAACATACCATTATCCGGATGATGCGGGCAGGTGCGAAAGGATATCTCCTGAAAGACATGTCACCCGAATTACTGTTTGAGGCCATTGAAACGGTTTACAGTAAAGGGAGTTTTTATACGGATTATCTTACCCAGCGCCTTATGAAGGTTAAGAATGAAGAAGATACTGCAAAGAACATACTGGACGAACTTAAAGCCAAAGAGAAAGAGTTCCTCAGGCTTGCCTGTACCGAGATTACCTACAAAGAGATAGCAGATAAAATGTGTATGAGCCCTAAAACTATAGACGGATACCGGGACAGCGTATTTGCTAAGATGGATGTGAAAAGCAGGGTAGGACTGGTACTTTTTGCCCTGAAACACAATATGATTTAAAAATTAAAGTGTATTAAGGTGTTTTCCCTCTTTCACATTCTGCGTATTAGGGTTAAATTTGAAAACAGAACACCAAAACACAAATGATGATTAGGGGCCGGCTTTAGCCGGCTTCTTCTCGTTTAATTCCCAACTTATTATCGTAATGCGTCCAACCTTGGAATAAGAAGACGCATACCCGCTGTCGCAGATGTCCGGAAAAAATTTTGCTCACTCGCAAAATTGTTCCTGAGATGAGGGTCAATAACAAAAACCTCACATTGCCCGGGGATAGCATGAAGCAGGCCCGCAGCAGGGTAAACCTGCAGTGAAGTTCCAATAACCAGAAAAATATCAGCCAGCTCAGCTATACTTTGCGCCACAGCCATTTCAGGAACCTCTTCACCGAACCAGACAATATGGGGCCTTAGCTGATTGCCCTGCACATCTACATCTCCTACATTCAGGTCGTTATTCCATTCTACCGGTTCACTGTACGGCAGGACCGATCTTGCTTTTTTCAGTTCGCCGTGCAGATGAATCACACAGGTAGAGCCTGCACGTTCATGCAGGTCATCCACATTCTGAGTTATTATCTGTACATTGAAATCCCTTTCAAGTTCAGCCAGCAACCTGTGTGCATCATTAGGCTGGACCACAGTCAGCTGACGCCGTCTTTCGTTGTAGAAGTTGAGGACCAGTTGCGGATTAACGGCAAAAGCTTCGGGTGTAGCAACATCCTCAACCCTATGGTTTTCCCAAAGTCCGTTACTGTCACGAAAGGTGCGTACCCCGCTCTCAGCTGAAATTCCCGCTCCGGACAGCACGACCAGATTCTTTTTCATAATAACATTGAGTTCAGCTGGAGACCGTTTTTCAGAGCAGCGGTTCCCCAGGTATTGTTGAAGAAAATATAAAATTCATGGTTCGTTTTTTTTACTTCTTCTGCAACATTCGTAAGGAATTCTTCACTGTATTCAGATTTGAAGAGCACGGGAACACCATGTAAGCGATAATATGCTAATTGCGGGTGAATGCTCATAATGTCGTCAGGAATTTTACCGGGATAACTTACCCCAGCAAATACAATCCCATGTTCGGCCAGGAGCGCGGCTGCATCACTGACCCACCACGATTCATGGCGAAACTCCACCACGTTGGTAAATCCGGGAGCTATATTGTGCAGGATGAGTTCCAGGTTGTCGGCACTGTAGTGGAAACTGGGAGGGAACTGATAGAGGAAGCCTGCCAGTTTTTCTCTAATCCCGGAATGTATGTGTAAACAAAAATCCATTGATTCCTGAGCGGCACCCACCATCTTTGATACGTGGGTAATGTTTTTAGGAATCTTAATAAAGAATCTAAAATCAGCAGGAGTTCGCTGATACCAGTTTTCCAGGGTTGTTATACGGGGTTTGCGATAGAAGGTGGAATTAATTTCCACCGCATTAAAAACCGAAGAATAATGACTTAATTCCTCTTTGGCAGGCAAACCCTCGGGAAAAAAAAATCCCTTCCAGTCCCTTCCGGTAAAGCCGGCACAGCCAATGTGTACCCTGTCATTCATTTTTAATTAAACCTTCAGTGAAAGAACTCCACTGAAATTTGCTTGCTAAAAACATACCGCCCAGGGCTACAAGTCCGTTCCTGATTTTGTCCAGCAGACTCACATTTTCCACATTCGGCACTTCATTCCGTCCGTGAACTTCTGCACCTACGGTGTTGCCTTCGCGCCATATCAGGAAATTGGATGTAGCCTCTTCATCGAAAAAGTGAGCTGTGGAATCTTCGGGGACTGTAGGGTTTGCCACAGGCCGCACCCTGATATAGGCACAGTCGCCCTGCTCGGAAACCTCAGCCTCAATTTCCTCAATGCATACCCAATCAAAACCATCAGCCCCGGTGTTGTGAAGCCCCGGAACTTTAATGGTTATATAGTCACCTATCTCCGGATCTCTGAGCAGCAGTTCTCCTCTGGCGTCGCGCAGGGAAAATTCCGCCTTTTCTTCGCCCGCAAAAATTTCCCAGGAATTGATATCCAGAAAACGTTTTTTTACTGTCTGAAAGTGCTCGCGCGCCATTTCCACATTCTCCAATTTAACTTCGGAACCTGTATCGGTTTTTGCGCCTTTTTGCTGAAGGGGAATTTTTTCGTGCATGCTTACGAATTTAAGGTCTATTTGCTGAATTCCTGAACTATACGCTCGTTGAAAGCGGGAATATCCTCCGGTTTCCTGCTTGTAGTAAGATTACCATCGGTAACAACCTCCTCATCCACCCAATTTGCGCCGGCGTTAATAAGGTCTTTTGAAATCGCATTGAATGAAGTCATTTTGCGTCCTTTAACTTCATCTGCATCAATAATGGTTTGAGGTCCGTGACAAATCGCTGCTACAGGTTTATTCTGTTGAAAGAAATCCTTAACAAACTTTACCGCATCTTCATCAGCACGCAGGCTGTCGGGGTTAATTACACCACCAGGTAACAGCAGGGCGTTATAATCATCGGCCTTAATATCCTTTACTGCATGGTCCACATCCACAGAAGTGCTCCACTCATGGTCTCTCATTGCACGGATCTTACCGGATTTAAGTGATACGATATGCACAGTTGCGCCCGCTTCTTTAAGCGCCTTTACCGGACTGTCCAGTTCGGATTGCTCATAACCGTCAGCGGCCAGCACTGCTACTTTCTTATTTTCTAAATTTGACATAAAATATAATTTGTAAAAAGAGCAGCAAAATTTTGCTGCTCTTTCAGATGTTAAATTCTTATTTTGCTTTTACATTGATTTCTGATTTTGCCAGTTTGGTAAGATCCTTATCGCATGCCTTTTCCTCACTAAGGGTTTCCAGTAACAGCTGCATCACCTCTTTCTGACCCAGCAGTTTGGCATAAGTGGCCAAAGTTCCATAGGACGCGATCTCATAATGCTCCACTTTCTGTGCTGCTGCTATGATTCCTGCATCGCGAACTGCTCCCGGTTCCGTTTCTTCCAGAATGCCTTCCGCTTCTTTAATAAGTCCATCCATTGCATCGCATTTCACGGCTTCCGGTTTTAGTTTTAGTGCTTTGAACGCTGCCTCCAGCCTTTTTACCTGTTCTTTAGTTTCTTCCAGGTGAAGATTTACTGCATCCTTAAGTTTTTTGGAAGTTGCGTTCTTGGCCATCTTTGGGAGATTTTTAACAAGAGCTTTTTCGGCCCAGTAAAGATCCTTCATCCCGTCTACCATAAAATCTTTTAGTTTGTCTGCTGCATCAGCTTTTGCAGCTACTTTCGCGCCGTCTGTTGTTTTTTTTGCCATAATATTTTAATGTTTGGTTAAATGATTTACGTAATTAAATCCCTTACTTCTTTTCCATATTCAAATTAACTGAGTTCAGTCGTAATGAATTTAAAATTACAGAAACGGAACTTAGGCTCATAGCTGCTGCTGCAATCATAGGGCTTAGTAAAATTCCGAAAAAAGGATATAGGATACCTGCTGCAATCGGAATGCCAAAAATGTTGTAAACGAAAGCAAAGAACAGGTTTTGTTTGATGTTTCTAAGAAGGTGCTGACTTAAAATCCGCACTTTAGCAACACCCATAATGTCGCCTTCGAGCAGTGTGATTTCAGCACTCTCAATGGCTACGTCGGTACCGGTACCCATTGCAATTCCGACATTCGACTGTGCGAGAGCCGGCGCGTCATTGATCCCATCCCCCGTCATCGCAACAACTTTTCCGCTTTCCTGAAGTTTTTTTATATAGTTGAGTTTATCCGCAGGCAATTGTGCTCCGTGATATTCTGCGATGCCGAGCTCGTTCGCTACGGCCTTTGCGGTAGATTGATTATCGCCCGTCATCATGATGACTTCAATTCCCTGCTGCTGCAGATATTTTACCGCATCCTGTGAAGAAGGTTTAATCCGGTCTGAAAAACTTAGTACACCTATAAGTTCAGGACCTTTTGCCAAAAAAGAAACTGTCCTTGCCTTCTTCTGCTGTTCAGCAGCGTAGTCAGCTCCCTCCACCGTTAAATCGATGTCATAACGCTGCAAAAGAGCAGTATTTCCAAGCAGAACCACCTCTCCGTTTATTTCAGCCTTCAGGCCCATTCCGGTAATGTTTTCAAAATTCTGAACTGAATATTGATTTTCATTTCCTTCTCTGTCCCTGTGCGCAGATAATACCGCTGCGGCAAGCGGATGTTCGGAGTTGCTGTTTAATGCTGCAGCAATATTCAGGATTTCCTGCCTTTCATTGCTGTTAACTTCAAATATACTGTCTAAACTGGGTTTTCCTTCCGTTAGAGTACCGGTTTTGTCTGTAATCAGAACCTCAACTTTATGCATCTGCTCCAGGGTCTCCGCATTTCTGATCAGTATACCATTCTTAGCGCCTTTGCCAATACCTACCATCAGGCTCATTGGCGTAGCGAGACCCAGCGCACAGGGGCAGGCAACAATAAGCACGGCTACGGAATTAAGGAATGCCATCGTTATCCTGTTTTCGCCACCAAACATCAACCAGCCAATAAATGTGAGTACCGATATTGCAATTACGGTCGGGACAAAGACACGGGAAACTTTATCAACAAGTTTCTGGATGGGTGCGCGGCTTCGGCTGGCATCGTGAACCATCTTTATGATCTGCGCCAGCAGCGTCTCATCGCCAACTTTTTCGGCCTGCATTATGAATACACTGTTACCGTTTATTGTACCGGCGCGCACGCGGTCGCCCGGGTTCTTTTCAACGGGGATCGGTTCACCGGAAATCATACTTTCATCAACGCTGGAAGCGCCTTCGGTTATTTTGCCGTCAACAGGCACCTTTTCACCCGGCTTCACCTTCAGCATATCTCCAATTTTTACTTCACCCAGCGATACACGTGTTTCCCGGCCATTCACAATCAGGTTTGCTTCATCCGGAGACAGGCTCATGAGTTCTTTAATGGCACTGCCTGTTTTTTTGTGCGCCGCAGCTTCCAGCAACTGGCCTAAAATTACAAGGGTAAGTATGACGCAAACAGCCTCAAAATACAGGGGTAAGCTTCCACTGTGCGTCATTTCATGCGGAAAGATGCCGGGTGCGGTCAGTGCCACAAGACTGAAAAGGAATGCTGCGGCCACTCCCAGCATAATCAGACTGAACATATTTAGATTCCAGGTTTTGAAGGAAACCCAGCCACGCTTCATAAGGAACCATCCTGAATAGAAGAGGACCGGCAGGGTTAATAACAACTCCAATATGCCCTGCACCCGGTGCGAAAATGGGAAACTGATCAACATGCCGCCCATTGAAAGAATAAACACAGGAATTGTGAATGCCAGTGCGGTGATGAATTTCTTCTTTAAAGTTTCATATGTTTTGTCCTCCTCTCCATTTGCAGCTCCGGGAATTTGCACCAAGTCCATACCACAGACCGGGCATCCTATATTGCTGTCATACAGTTTATCTCCTTCGCAGAACATAGGACAGTAATACTTTCCTGCATTTTGGCTGTTAATTTCGGCAACCGGTTCCTTTTTATTAACAATTCCCTGCGCGTGATCAGGGTGTGCTGTATCAGCATGGGCAATTAATTCGGTAGTGATTTGCTCCAAATGCATATGGCAAACCGGGCAGCCAACATCTGAACTGTATGTTTTGTCTGATTCGCAAAACATTGGGCAGAAGTATTCACCAATATTATCACTGAAACTTTCCGGAAGATTGGTTTTAGAAAATGTTTGCGGCTTATCCCGGTAATCAGCGCGTTCTTCTATAGGTACCAGGAACATATTGCAGACCGGACATCGCTGGCCCTGTGTGAAGTATACTTTTTCGCGTTCACACTCCATCGGACAATAATAGACAGAGCTGGGCGAAACCCTTTCAGAAGGGGGTAATTGATCGTGAGTATTATGTTGGTTAATCATTTCTTTCATTTAAAGACCAAAGGTCCTGAAAGAAGTATGATTACGGTTATAAATACATAGATTAAGGTTATAAAATTCAGATTTTATCAAGTGAGATACGCTCACTGGAGTTTTGTGTCTTGAAAACCGTCGGACTGCAGCCGGTAATGTTTCTGAATTGTGAAGAAAGGTGCTGCACACTTTTATACCCCAGTTTGTGGGAAATCTCGGTGAGTGTTAATTCATTATACATCAATAGTTCTTTCACTTTTTCTACCTTCTGATGGATAAAGTACTGTTCCAGTGTTATATTTTCCTGCTGTGAAAATGTTTTGGAAATTACGGTATAGTGTTTATGAAAACGCGACGAAAGAAACTCTGACAAAACAAAATTGTCCGCGATATCAAGACCTGAAACCAGAAGAATTATTTCATTTTTCACCTGTTCGGTCAGTTTTTCAGCATTCGTCTGCAATAATATAAAACCCCTTTTCTGCAAACGCTCATCCAAAGCAGTAAGTTCAGCTTCGCTAAGTTCGGCCAATGTCTGAACCGACCCCAGTTGTAATGACTCCAGTTTAATATCAAGAAGCGCGAAAATATCCTGCACTGCAGCAATGCAGCGGTCGCAGACCATATTTTTAATGAAAATCCTCATTAGGGCTTATCCTTCAGACGGTCGGAAATAAATTCAATTTTCGTTTTGCCGTGGCGTGTTGGTTTGCCTTCTTCATTCACACCAACAAAGGTAATCCGGTCTATTGTAATAATCGTTTGTCGGGTCATCATATTCCGTACATGACAGGCCAGTGTAATGGACGTATGACCAAAATCAATGGCCACAATTCCTATCTCAATGATATCGCCCTGCCGGGCTGAGCTGATAAAATTGATTTCTGAAATGTATTTGGTTACACATCGGGGCGTTTCCAGCTGTACAATAGCATACAGTGCAGCTTCCTCGTCTATCCACTGCAGCAGTTTCCCTCCAAAAAGGGTATGGTTTGGATTAAGGTCTTCGGGCTTAATCCACTTTCTAGTATGATAATTCATTGTATATTCTTAAATAAAAAATTTGATCAACATCTTCGGTTACTTAATAATCAACTTGTGCGAAGACTGCTGTCCTTCTGAAATAAATACCATTATATATACGCCAGCGGGAACAGTTAGACTGTACCTGTTCTTTCCTTTCTTAACCACTTCAGCGTGTATTAGCCGGCCGGAAAAGTCTGTAATATTCATATTTCCGGCTGCGGCCGATTCAAAGACAAAATCTCCGTCGCTGGGATTGGGGTAAATGGATGTTTTAACTGCTTTTGTTTCAACAGTGCTAAGTACGGCGCAGTTATAAGGTTTAAAAACCACCGGACCGAGGGCCGGATCATCTGCCTGATGAGAGATTACACTTTCAACCATGGAATCAGTAGAGAGTTCGGTCTCGCGCCAGCAGTTGAATTTGGCCTGGATTGTATTCGGAGTATTGTTAAACAGCGCATAAAGATTTCCGCCATTACCGTTGTCCTTAAAAACATTCAGCCCCGGATTAATATTTCCCGGCACATCACTTCCCAGGTTCACCTGGGCATTGGAGAGCAGGGTGATACCCCAAAGATTGCGTCGAATCTGGTTTTGGGTGAGGTAAAGCTGGTCACTGGTTGCAGATAGGGAAATACCGCTGCCGCCACTGTTAGGAAGGTTTTGTGAGTCATTATCCTCAATGATATTTCCTTTGATGATGCCCGCGGAGGAACTTCCCGCTACTGTGATTCCGTACCTGTTGTCTTTAATTATGTTGTTCACTATCTTAACCCTGTTAGCACCACCAATAAGCGCCGAGGCTGAAATACCGCCCACCATCGTAAGCGCGCGGTTGCCGAGTATTGTATTATTTACGATTTTTATGGAATCTGTACCCCCCGGGCCCATATTGATCTGAGGTCTGTTGGTGTTGAGTTTTGAATTTCCGAAAAGATAATTATTTTGGAAGACTGCGGACACTGTGGCATTAGCTGCCGATGAAAACGCCGGATAATCATTTTGAAGAAACTGGGAGTTCTGCACCACAGGGCTTCCGGTAGAGAAGGACATCGTACCGCTTGTCACGAGACCGGCCTTAAAATCCCGTACGATGCAGTTGTCCATGAGGAAATTTCCTGTAGAAACACGGATTCCGCCACCGTATTCCAGCGTTGTATTCCTCATTGCCACCGTAGAGCCGGCATCAAACTGGATTCCATTAAACACCGAGGCTGCATTTCCTGAAGTGATCAATAACGCTGTTGCTGTCGTATTATAGTTTCCGGCAACCGTTAATTTGATTCCGGGGTTAATGGTGAGCGTAGTGTTTTCATCCATTAGGAGGGTGTCTCCAGTTGCGATGGTCACATTGGCTGTCATTGTATAGGAGGTGCCGTTATTGATGACCACAGTAGGCGCAGCGGCCGAAAGACTGGTAAGGGTGTAGGTAATTCCTGTGCCCGGGCTGGTGAACTGTGCGCTGAGGATCAGCGAGAGGCAAAGTGAAATTAGGAGAGAAATGCTTTTCATAACGATTAGATTTAAATGACCGAAATGCGGGATTTAATATAAGATGTGCAGTAATAAAACATCCGTATTTTGTCTCCGGATTTCAGGTATTAAAGATAAGGATTTTCGGCGAAAGGGACTATCAGGCGGCAGTTACTGCTGTATAATCTGTTAAGTGTATTATTTGCTTTTTTGCTTTACCCTGATCAGCATAAATCCATCGGAAAAATAATAGCGGTTGGGATTGGCTTCATCATAAATAACGCTTCCAAATATGAATTTGATCTCATACTTTTTAAAATGGCCTACAGTTGAGATTTCTCCTACCGGAATACGCTCCGTATGCGGAGCAGACTCCGAAATTTTCTTTTTCATAAATGGCATAAGGTCAAAACCTTCCTCACCGTTTATCTTCAGCTCCAGAACCTGATTCTTTCTGTCCTGTCTGTTGGTAAAATTAATACGGTCGCCGTTAACTGATAATGCATTCGCATCACCTCGATTCTCAAAATTATTCAGTTGGATTACATATTGGTAGCCTTCTGTTGAGTAAGCCTGAACAGGCGTATAGATTTCTGTACGCCTTATAGTGTTCACTTCGGGAGCCACATTTCGGAAAAATCCTGAAACGGTACTTCTGATATTACGGTTGGAACTGGTGGAAGCTGCTTTTTGTAAAATGCTGAGATGTGATTTGTCTAAATACTGATTCAGTGTAAGTTCATCATGTCTTTGATGGAGGAAATTGAACTTATCCGCAATCCCGCTCACTGTTTTGGACGAAAGCTTTTTGCTGAAATCAATTTTTCCGTCTACCAACAGACTGTGGGAATTCAGAAGTTTCGTAAGCTCATTTCGCTGGCTTCTTTTCGATACCGCCACAGCGTTCAGGTAAGGCATTGTAAGTGAAAGAAATCCCAGAATAAAAAGGGAAACTGGAATGAACCGGATGCTCGCGTTCCTATATATTATAAAGTAAAGCACGACAACCGATAACCACCCTGCAATCAGAAGGACATAAAATCTGGGTTCTGTGTATCCATATTCCAGAATTCGGGTAAAAATGGCGGTAAACAGAAGAATAATGAGGGGAGCCAGAGTGTAATAGAATACTTTGCTGAAGCCTTTAACCCATGACTTCTTGCCGTCCTCTTTAAGCGGGAATACCAACAGAAGCGCAAATATCCCGATAACAGAATAGGCAATGACGAGATAGGAAACCCATCCCCTGGGAAGTTCCCAGTTGATAAGAATCTTTGCCGAATAGAAGTAAAGGATAATAAGATAGATACAGAGCAGTGGAATCAGCACGTACTGCGTAAAGAATCTCAGGATCTGCGGATATTTATCATCTCTTTCCAGTTGAGGTAAACCGCGGCCACTGAACAGCAGAAATATAAAGCAGCTGCCAGAAATCGCGAGTAACGCCAAGGTTTTGGGATACAGCAGTTCATCAAGCTCAAGATCAAAAAGTTGGTCTACTGCAAGAATGGCAAGCATCACTCCGCCGGTAAGGACACCGGTAAACACAGCAGTCTGGAAAAGATTGATAAACAGGTTCTTATTATACTGCCAGAACTTTAATTCAGTGCCATTCCTGATAAAGGGGACAAACGACACAAGCAAATGACTCAGGATAAATGTGGGGATCAGTATAAAGGCATACATCTCTGTAAAATCCTTTTCCTTTTCTGGCAGAAAAAAATAAAACCCTGTGAGAAACACCAAAACTGCGGTCTCCAGCATCAGGCCATTGCCAATTCTTTGGGACAGCATCTTTGCACTGAAGAGCAGAGAAATTCCCAAGCATGAAGTGATAATCAGTTTTGTAACCTGAAAGCTGTTTACCGAATCACCAATATCAATGGCGGTAACCGCCGAGGCTGCCGCAATCAAAGCCATTGTAATGATGAGCGGGTAGCGAAGCAGGGTTTCATCAGCAAGGCCCCAAATCTCCTTTAATTTTTGTTTCATAGGACCTTTTTTTAAATCAGTTGTATAAGTTGGGACTTACTTTTTCTTTTTCTTCTTCTTTTTGGCCGGGTTCAGGATTTCATCAGCAATCTTAAACCTTTGCTTGTTTTTATTTTTCTTTGGTTTCGGCTCCACTTTCTCTTTTGCTTTCGCAACCTGTGGCTGAATTATATTTTCATCCTGCAAAAGTGTGATCAATTCCTCCGCAGAATTGTTACAGAACTGAAGCAGAAAGCTCCTCAGTAAAAACCTCCGGTAATCTTCATAAGGAATGACTACTGTATATTTAAAGATTCGACCTTCTCTTTTTGTGGCCAGAAATCCCTTTTCGACCAGGATTTTAAGATAGGTGGATACCGTGTTCTGATGCGGTTTTGGCTCCGGATGTTCCTCCATTATATTCTTCATGTAAAAGGAGTCCAGGGTCCAAAGTACGGTCATCAGTTTTTCCTCGGCAGTGGTCAGGCTGTTTATATTCATTTACGGTAGGTTCGTTAGGCGTTTATAAACCCGCACTCAGCAGGTTGTCGGTATAAAGATAAGCAAAAGAAACGGCGACCGCCAGCACTGCGCCCATTAACACTTCGCCGGGAGTATGTCTTTTCAGGATTACGCGGGTAATCCCTACCAGCACCGCAATCCCGCACCAGATGATGCCCACCGCCGGGTCAAAGGTATAAAACAGCGCGGCCGTATAGACGTTAAGTGCCGTATGCATGGAGCTTTTAATATAAAAGTTGCTGATCTGCATCAGGATAAGCAGAACGAAAAGATAAAGAACCGTAAGGTCTATCTGCCCGTCCAGTAAGTAATTAATGATCAGGTACAGGAGCAGCGCCAGCGCGATAATCATATACAAACTCTTGCGCTCATTACGGTTGGAAACATCCATATTACTGTAGTTACCCTTTTTAACATTCCAGAAAATCCAGATGCTGATGGGTAGGATAAGAATAAAAAGAATAGGCATGAATTCCAGGAGTGCCTGCTGCCAACCGTAATGCAGATAGCTGTAATACACGTAATAGAGAAAAAGTGAGGTCAGCGGATTAAAAAAATTGGATATGAACCTGGAAATGAGGATCAGCGGTGATGTATTTAAGGTCGGTGGCGTCATAGTATGGATCTGCTGGGTAAAACTAACCATTTTACGTTGAATCTAATGTTATGCCGAGCCAAAGATTTTTCCTATTTTTGCCTGATAATTTTCGCTTATAATGAAAGAATTTTCGAAAGAAGTTTACCTGCAGTGGTACAATGATATGACCATGTGGAGAAGGTTTGAGGACAAATGCCGCTCGCTCTATCTAAAACAGAAAATCAGAGGGTTTTTACATCTATACAATGGTCAGGAAGCTATTCCTGCCGGTTTTGCACATGCAATGGACCTTACTAAGGACAGTATGATCACCGCGTACAGATGTCACATACATCCAATGGCTATGGGTGTGGATCCTAAACGGATTATGGCCGAACTTTGCGGTAAGGCTACAGGAACTTCCGGGGGTATGGGTGGGTCTATGCACATCTTCAGTAAGGAGCACCGTTTTTATGGCGGCCACGGAATCGTAGGCGGTCAGATCCCGTTAGGGGCCGGAATCGCTTTTGCAGATAAATATTTCGACCGTAAGGCTGTAAATATCTGTTTCTTTGGCGATGGTGCTGCCAGACAGGGTTCGCTGCATGAAACTTTTAACATGGCGATGAACTGGAAACTGCCTGTAGTATTTGTTGTAGAAAACAATCAGTATGCAATGGGTACTTCAGTAAAAAGAACTGCCAACCACGAAGATATTTATAAACTGGGTCTTGGTTACGAGATGCCATGTATGGCCGTAGATGCCATGGATCCTGAAAAAGTAGCCGAAATTGCTTACGAAGCCATTGAAAGAGCCAGAAGAGGCGACGGGCCTACGTTTATTGAAGCACGTACTTACCGATTCAGAGGTCACTCCATGTCAGATGCCGAGCATTACAGAAGCAAGGATGAGGTTGAGCTTCACAAGCAGGATGACCCAATCCAACTTATTAAGCAGCGAATTCTGGAGAAAAGCTGGGCTACCGAGGCAGAACTTGAAGATATTGATACCAAGTCCCGCGCTTTCGTGGAGGACTGTATAGAGTTTATGGAAAATTCACCGTACCCGGATCCTGAAAAGATCTACGAATACGTGTATGCTCAGGAAGATTACCCATTCCTGGACAAGGTGGAAAATAACTAGATTAATCCAATAAGTGATGCTCTGCTGAAATTTGACCGCAGGCATTCACTTTCAACACATATCACATAAATAATTATGGCAGAAGTAATTACAATGCCCCGTCTGTCAGATACAATGACGGAAGGTAAAGTTGCAAAATGGAACCTGAAACTCAACGATCCCGTTAACGAGGGTGATGTTTTAGCAGAAATTGAAACAGATAAAGCCGTTCAGGATTTTGAATCTGAGGTGAAGGGAGTACTTCTTTACATTGGTGTAGAGGAAGGACAGGCCGCACCGGTAGATTCTGTACTTGCCATCATTGGTGATCCTGGCGAAGATATTTCTTCCTTAACCGGAAAAGATAATGGTGGCAATTCTGCCGCAAAGCCTGAAGGTGGTTCGACATCAGGAATTCCTGAAGATTTCAAGACCGAAAATGAAAATACCGCGGTGGAAACTACCGAACCGGTTGAGAAGGAAGGCGGATCTTCAAATGAAGGAACTGCTTCAACATCTCCTGAAATTCCCAAAGGTGTGGAAGTAATTACAGTACCCCGCCTGTCAGACACCATGACTGAAGGGAAGGTGGCCAAGTGGCATAAAAATGTAGGAGATGAGGTAAAGGAAGGCGATATCCTTGCTGAGATTGAAACCGACAAAGCTGTACAGGATTTCGAATCCGAATTTAACGGCACACTTCTGCATCAGGGTGTTGCTGAAGGTAACGGTGGTCCTGTAGATTCTGTTTTGGCGATCATCGGACCCGCGGGAACTGATGTGTCGGCAATTCTTTCGGCTGGGACCGCAAAATCTGAAAACAAATCTGCTGCTGAAAAAACAAAAGAAACTAAAGAGGAAACGGCAACAGCGGAAGTATCACAAAGTAACGATGGCGAGCGTCTGGCTATTTCGCCCCTGGCCAAAAAAATGGCAGCGGAAAAAGGAATAGACCTTAATCAGCTTCAGGGTTCAGGCGAAAACGGCAGGATCGTGAAAAAGGATGTTGAATCTTATACTCCAGCTAAGCAATCTTCTTCTGCAGATCAGACAAAAGCAGCTCAACAGGCTTCTCCTGCGGCGAAAGTAGCTGCTGATTTCGTTTCAGACGAGACTACCGAGACTCCAAACTCACAGGTTCGAAATATCATTGCCAAACGTCTTGCTGAAAGTAAATTCTCGGCTCCGCATTATTACCTGATGGTGGAGATCAGTATGGATAAGGCAATTGAGGCACGTAAGGAAATCAATTCCCTGCCGGATACAAAGATTTCATTTAACGATATGATCATCAAGGCCACGGCTATGGCATTGCGTAAGCATCCACAGGTTAATTCGTCCTGGGCCGGCGATAAGATCATTCATCATGGTGACATCAACGTTGGGGTGGCAGTAGCAATTCCGGACGGTCTTGTGGTTCCTGTGCTCCGCAACACGGATCGTATGAACTACCTGGAAATATCTTCCGCAGTGAAGGATATGGCTTCCAGAGCAAAATCCAAAGGGTTAAAAGCTAATGAGATGGAAGGTTCTACCTTCTCTGTCTCTAACCTGGGAATGTTCGGTATCGAAACCTTTACCTCCATCATCAACCAGCCGAACTCAGCAATTCTGTCCGTTGGGGCAATTATTGAGAAACCGGTGGTTAAGGACGGACAGATTGTAGTGGGCAATACCATGAAACTGTCCTTGGCATGTGACCATAGGGTAGTAGACGGTGCAACCGGAGCCCAGTTCCTGCAAACGCTGAGAACTTATCTGGAACAGCCGCTCACTTTATTGCTGTAACAGTAATTTTAGATAAACTGATAAACCCTCCCTGATTCCTTATCCTGGAGGGTTTTTTAACAAAGATTCCAAAAAATATAAGTACTTTTGAGACCATGATCAGAGCAAAAAATATTCATAAATCCTACGGCGACCTGGAAGTTTTGAAGGGAGTCGATATCCATATAAAAGAAGGTGAAGTAGTCTCCATCGTGGGGGAATCCGGTGCCGGAAAATCTACGCTTCTGCAAATCCTGGGAACACTAGATATGCCTTCGTCGCCAGATAAATACGGTACTCAGATCGCTCTGGACGGTCAGTCCTACATCAATATGAATGACCGCGAACTTTCGCGCTTCCGGAACCAGAACATCGGTTTCGTTTTTCAGTTTCACCAGCTCCTGCCGGAATTTACGGCGCTGGAAAATGTACTTTTACCTACACGCATTTCGGGTCGCAATGAGAAGGAAAGCCTGGAGAAGGCGTACCGTCTTTTTGAAGACCTCCATATTGCAGACCGCATTCATCACAAGCCCAATGAAATGTCCGGTGGTGAAGCGCAGCGTGCCGCGGTGGCGAGGGCACTTATCAATTCGCCTAAGATTATTTTTGCCGATGAGCCTACAGGAAACCTGGACTCCAAAAATGCCGATGACCTTCACCGGCTGTTTTTTGACCTTAGGGACAAGTATAACCAGACCTTTGTGATTGTAACCCACAATCCAAACCTTGCCGAAATCACGGACAGGAAACTGGTCATGAAAGACGGAATGATTATTTAAACTAATTTTATGAAATTAATATTTATTTTGGTTTTACCGCTTGTTCTTGTGTTGTCATGTGATAAAACGTCAGATAAACCTAAAGAAGAAATGGCACTTAACCTTCAAAAGGGTTTCGAACAGACCTTAATTTATTCCCTGACAACGTCCGGTAATAAAAACGGTAATATGAATGAAAGTACTGAGGTGAAGTACCGTGTAGATTCCGTAGATCAAATGGGAAATTATTACCTGACCGGTGAAATACTCAGGATGACCTATAATCAGGAAATGTTTGGTGAGTCGCTTCATTATGACTCCAGTGAGAAGACCGGGAATGACGAACTTTTTTCTGAAGAAATCGATCCGTTGATTAACAACCCGTTTACGTTTAAAGTAAATAAATTCGGAGAGGTTTCCGGAAATCATAAATTTGCCACTGAGGTGAACAGTGAACTCGAAATTAACCAATACAATATTGTTCCGTTAAAATTACCAAAAGAAAAGATTTCTGAAGGTTTCAGCTGGAGTGATTTAGCACCGAATCCCTTATTTAAGTCCCAGGAATCTAAAACAGATTATACAATCACTAAGATTGATGACAATGATATAGAAATCGATTTTAAGGGTGAATCCAAAGGGATGGAACCCTTTACAAAAGACGTTCCTATTATCGGTAAGTATATATTGGACCGAAAAACAAAAGTTTTGAAATCTGGGGAAAGGAAATTGGATGTACAGATTGGTGGCGGAGAAGCAATTTTTACTATTACCCCCAAGATGGAAGGATTTTAGAGAAACCGAAAAACCCATCCGAAAATGTCTCTTAAACACCTTGCTGAAGACGACAGGCCCCGAGAGAAGTTCCTGATGAAAGGCAAAAACGCCCTGTCTGATGCGGAACTTTTGGCCATCATCATGGGCAGCGGTAACCGCGATGAGAGCGCTGTAGACCTCGCCAGACGCATCCTGAAATCGGTGGGTGAAAACTGGCACGACCTGAGCCGACTAAGCATTCCCGACCTCTGTAAATTCAACGGAGTGGGTGAGGCTAAAGCCATTTCCATCTCTGCGGCGCTTGAAATAGGCAGGAGACGGGCGGCGCAGGAAGTCCCCGACCGTAAGCAGCTGGTCAGCAGCCACGAGGCTTTCCTTTTTCTTAAACCCTACCTTGGCGATCTTCAGACCGAGGAATTCTGGGCAGTCTTTGTTAACCAAAATAACAAAGTGCTTCATTTCTGCCAACTCACAAGTGGCGGAATTAATTATTCGGTGGTGGATGTCCGGATTCTTTTTAAAACGGCTTTGGAGCAGTTTGCCACAGGAATTTTCATCGCACATAATCATCCATCCGGCAATCTTCGCCCAAGTGAAGAGGACAAAAAAATTACCAAACAGGTGGCTGAGGCTGGCAGGCTCCTGAATGTGACATTAATCGACCATTTGATTATCAACCAAAATTCGTATTTCAGCTTTTCAGACGAGGGTATATTATGATAAAACGGCTTACATACCCCGAAATTGATTTTGTTAAATATGCTGAATGTCTTGCAGATGCTTTGCAAAGCAATGTTTTTGCGCAAAAGGAGGTCCTGGATTTTTTATGTGAAAGCTGGGAGTTGCTGGTGTTTGATGATTATAAGTATGTAATGCCATTGCCCCTGAAAAGCCGTTTGGGTCAGAAATTTATTACATGTCCCATTTTTTGTCAGCAGCTTGGGATTTTCGGTCC
Source organism: uncultured Chryseobacterium sp. (assembly GCA_964468335.1). GTDB lineage: Bacteria > Bacteroidota > Bacteroidia > Flavobacteriales > Weeksellaceae > Marnyiella. The sequence continues at coordinate 31,084 of CAYXUO010000009.1, forward strand.
CGATGACAATCCTGAAATAAGCGAAGAGTTTTTTGACTATACCCTGCAGAATTACAAAACCTATCTGTACTCCTTTAACACAGGAAACACTTTACGCAAAAATTTAACCTTTAGAAAAAACTATTTTATACCCATCGGTCTGTATGAACTGCAGCGCCGGAAATATTCGAAAGGCAGAAAATCCGCAGTTAAGTCTGCGAGCCACCTACAGTTTAAACAGGTTGAACAAAACAGTGAAACCCTGTATTATGTAAGGCAGTTTCATAAAGGGCTGGCCAAGCAGTCAGATCTGGAGACCATGATCAGTTTGATGTTGCTTTTGGAGAAAAAATGTATGCTGAAACTGTATGGTGCTTTTCTGGAGGGTAAACTGCTGACGGTTGCGGCGATAATTGACGACGGAACTACCGTGTATTTATTAGCCCTGGTGAGCGATGAAAAGTTTAGGAAGGAAAATCCAACCTCATTTTTAGTGGATAAAGTCCTTGAGAAGTATATTGAAAACCGTAATTTCAGCTTTATGGGCAGTAACGTGCGCAGTATCGGAATTTTCAACAGCAGTTTCGGTGCGGACCTCCAGGAGTATCCGGTAATTCAATTTTCAAAAAAAGAACTGGCAGCTTCGTGGCTCAAATCGCTGGTGAAATAAAATTTGGCCAGTCAAGACAAATTT
>CAYXUO010000009.1:31766-32315 GCA_964468335.1 uncultured Chryseobacterium sp.
ATTAAATCTTTATATCAGAAAATATTTTCGGAGAAAACCCGCTATAATTTCCATATCAATCTGCGAAAAGCCAAAGCATTTTTTCTCTCAGGAAACAACTTTTACTGTCCCTGTTGCGGTATGTCGGCCCATAGGTTTCTGGAGAAGGGCAACGGTATTGAAATTCGCAGTAACGCCGTTTGCCCACACTGTGGTTCCCTGGAACGTACACGCTTGCTTTTCCTTTATTTAAAAGACAATACCCAAATCTTTGAGAATAACCCGCATATACTCCATTTTGCGCCGGAAGATGCTCTGAAAAAACATTTTATAACCAATCCAAACTATATTGATGCAGACCTGAACCCAAACATGGCCAGCCATCAGATGGACATTACGGACATTAGGTTTCCGGATAATCATTTTGATGAGATTTATGCTTCACACGTATTAGAGCACATTGATAATTTTAACAAAGTTGTAACCGAGCTTTATAGAATTTTAAAACCGAATGGAGTTATGATCGTCTACGCTCCGTTTTTTCTTAACACAAAAACAGGCGAGATATAT
>CAYXUO010000010.1:0-16078 GCA_964468335.1 uncultured Chryseobacterium sp.
GAGCATTATTATAATACGGTTTGGGAAAATGGCGACCTTTGGGGCGGATTCCTGATCGCAAAAGGTGATGATATTCTCTATGAAGGTTACCGTGGCTTTGCACAGGACAACAAACAGGAACCGATAACCCAGTCCACACCTTTGCACGTAGCATCTATCAGCAAAACCATAACTGCTATGGCAGTGATGAAACTGGTGGAAGCCGGAAAAATTAGGCTTGATGATGAAATTTCAAAATATTTTCCCGGTTTGCAATATCCCGGTGTTACCGTAAAGTCATTGCTTACTCAGAGGAGCGGTCTGCCTAAATATGAGTATTTTATTGAGAAAATTGAACCGAAGCCGGCAGAACTCAGCAAGAAATTTCTTACCAATCAGGATATCCTGAATCTGATGATCCGTTATAAGCCTGAAGCTGCGCGCAGTCCCAATACCGGATTCATGTACTGTAATACCAATTTTGCTGTGCTGGCACTTTTGGTTGAAAAAGTTACTGCAACGCCATTCCCCTCAGCTTTGGAACAGATGGTTTTTAAACCCCTGAAAATGGAAAACTCATTTGTTTTTCAGGAGAAAGATACCCTTACCGCTTCCAAATCCTTCTTTAACCGTGGGCCGAAAGTGTATCCTTATGACCGCCTGGATCTGATTTACGGAGATAAGAATGTGTATACGACTCCACGAGATTTACTCAATTTTTCCAGAGCCATGTATTCGGAAAATTTTCTGAGGAAGGATTTGAAAGACATGATTTTTGAGCCTTACAGCAACGAGCGGCCAGGAATAAATAATTATGGGATAGGTTTCAGAATGAAAGTTTATGATAACGGTACCAAGCTTACCTTTCATACAGGTTGGTGGCATGGCACGAATTCCGTATTTGCGCATCTGCTGGGCTCTAATGTTACCATTGTGGCTATAGGTAATAAATTTTCCCGTCAACCCTATACCGCGCTTTCACTGGCCGGGCTGTTTGACCAGTACCCAATTGAAGTTGAGAGACTCAAAAACACCTTAAAACAGGGCCCCGATGCTTCTTCCGGAAGTGAAGAAGATTCCGCAGGTATAAATGGCGGATAAATCTTTAAATTTGCACAAAATCATTTAATGCTGAAGCCTTTTTTCCTAATTCTGACAGTTTTACTGTTATTTTCCTGCGCCAGAGTGGGTTCACCTGTAGGAGGGGAACGGGACACCATAGCGCCAAGGGTTATTGGCTCAAATATAGATACGCCCAGGGTAAATGTACCGGTTGGTCTCAAAGAACTGCGTATTTCATTTGATGAGTACATCACGCTTAAAGACGCGAATAAAAACCTCATTATATCTCCTCCGATTAGGAAGATAAAACGTATCCTGCCTTCCAGCCTTGCTACAAGGGAAATTGTGATTCAGTGGGAAGATACACTGCAGGCTAATACTACATACAGTTTTAATTTCGGAAGTTCCATTCAGGATCATAACGAAGGTAATATGCTTCCTTACTATAACTATGCTTTTTCAACGGGCGAAAAAATTGACGACCTGTATATTAGTGGCGAAGTGACAGAAGCGCTTCAGATTAAAGCGGTTCCGGCTAAAGTCAGCCGGGTAGTAGGTCTTTATCAGGAAAAGGATTCTATGGATTACCGCCAGAAGCCTTATTATATTACCAGAGTAGATGAGGACGGTTACTACGAACTTAACTATCTGTCGCCGGGAAGGTATCGCATTCTGGCTTTTGAAGATGAGAATTCTAACTCTGTATACGATCCCGGTAAGGAAAAAGTAGGTTTTCTAAAGGAACCTGTGGTTGTTGAAAATTCCGTTTCCGGTTTGCCAATCAGGCTGTTTCCGTCAAAAAAAACCTTTCGTTATCAGGAATTGAAGGAAATGCCCGGAGGTATTATGATGCTGTTTGAAGGAAATCCGCAAAGCGTAGAGGTAAAAGCTGTAACTGAAAAACTGAAGGACTATAGAGTGACGCACCGCCCTAAATCTGACACTGTAAAGATTTGGTTTGATGCAGTTAATCAGAATATCGGAACTGATGTCAGCGAGAATTTGAGAGTAAGCTATGCCACTCAGGCTAAACAGGATACAGTATCGTTGTTTTACAAACGCAATGCGACAAATGAAATGACCATTTCCAATGCCGACGGTGCCATGTTGCCGCCGCGCACTGATTTCAAGGTTACCAGTAATTATATTTTAGACCGGATTCAGCCCGAAAAATGGACTCTTACCATTGACAGCCTTACGGCCGTGCCGTTTACTGCCAGGATTTCAGAGACAAATCCTTACCAGATCCTGGTGAATGCCGGATTCGTGGAGGGCAATAAGTACCAGTTAACGATTCCCAGCAAGACCGTCTCATCCTTTTATGAAACTACCGCGAAACCTTACCGCTTCGATTTTGAAGCAGATAAAGTTCAGAATTATGGCAGCTTTACAGCCCGTCTTACCAATAAGCCCGAAGCCCGTTATTGGATTCAGCTGCTGGATTCATCTGAAAAAGCACAGTACACCACTTTTACAGATGCTGCTGAGGTGAAATTTAATATAGTGAAGCCGGGCGAATATTTTGTACGTATTTTAGTAGATAATAATGGTAACGGTCATTGGGATGAAGCTGACTTCCTGAATCAGCAGTTTGCCGAGGACGCATATATATTCTACAAGAAAGTAAATATCCGTCCGCTATGGGAACTGGTGGAAGACTGGGATCTGAAGGATACGCGAAAACTTGATCCTGTAAAGCCGGAATCAACAGCGCCGCAAGCTACACCATCTAATACCACACAGCCGGTACGTACTCCGGATATCCGCGGAAATGTACCTTCCACGAGACCTGCAAGAACCCTGGAACGAAACTGATGAAGAAGGCTCTTAAAATTCTCCTGTATATCGTAGCTGCATTGGTGTTAATACAGTTCATTCCGGTAGACCGAAGCAATGTGCCTGTAGATCCGAATTTGGATTTTGTGAGGGTGATGGATACGCCTTCTGAAGTGAAAGCAATTCTGAAAAGTTCGTGTTATGACTGCCATTCCAACGAAACACGCTATCCGAAGTACTCTTACATCGCACCTTTCTCATGGTCTGTAAAGCATCATGTAAATAAAGCCAGGAAGCATTTGAATTTTTCAGAATGGGGTGGCTACAATCCGGAGCAGAAACAGGGAATTCTTGATAAAACGGTACAGGTGCTGGAAGACCGAAAGATGCCATTGCCTGTCTATGTATCTTATCACGAAGAAGCAGCACTTGCGCCTGAAGACCGTAAAATGTTGGCCGCTTATTTCAAGTTACTGTCCGAGGCTCAAAAAAAATAAACGCTCCCTTTCGGAAAGCGTTTATATCCTGGTATATTTTGCACCTAGATCATTTTTTCCGGCCTCACCCATTCGTCAAACTGTTCAGCGGTCAGTAAGCCAAGGTTCACTGCTTCCTCCTTCAGCGTTGTGCCGTTGATATGAGCCGTCTTTGCGATTTTTGCCGCATTTTCATAACCAATATGAGTATTGAGGGCCGTTACCAGCATTAAGCTTTTGTCCACCAATTCTTTTATGCGTGGCTGGTTGGGTTCAATTCCAACCGCACAGTGGTCATTAAATGATATGCACGCATCTCCAAGCAACTGTGCGGACTGCAGGAAGTTATAGGCCATAAGCGGTTTGAAGACATTCAGCTCATAATTTCCCTGCGTGCCGGCAAACGAAATGGAAGTATCGTTTCCCAGAACCTGGGCGCAAACCATTGTTAATGCTTCATTCTGCGTGGGGTTCACTTTACCGGGCATAATTGAGGAGCCGGGTTCATTTTCCGGGATGAATAGTTCGCCAATGCCGCTGCGCGGACCCGAGGCCAGCATCCGGATGTCCTGTGCGATCTTAAAGAGTGCTACTGCAAGCTGCTTAAGAGCTCCGTGGCTTTCCACAATCGCGTCGTGCGCAGCTAGCGCTTCAAATTTGTTGGGTGCAGTAACAAAAGGCAGTCCTGTAAACTCCGAAATATACTTTGCCACCAGGAAATCATAACCTTCCGGCGTGTTTAATCCTGTTCCTACAGCGGTTCCGCCCAGGGCCAGTTCCTGCAGATGATCAAGGGTGTGTGTTATAGCCTTCATCGCATAATCCAGCTGTGCAGCATAGCCGGAGAATTCCTGACCCAGCGTAAGTGGTGTGGCGTCCATCAGGTGCGTACGGCCTATTTTAACAATATCTTTAAATTCATTGCTTTTGGTGAGCAGTGTATCACGAAGAATTTCAACTGCCGGAAGGGTGTGTTCCACAACTTTTTTATAGGCTGCGATGTGCATGGCCGTCGGAAAGGTGTCATTGGAGCTTTGTGATTTGTTTACATCATCATTTGGATGAATGACTGACTTTTCGCCCAGCTTTCCGCCATTGTTTACATGTGCCTGGTTTGAAATCACTTCATTCAGGTTCATATTGCTTTGCGTCCCGGAACCGGTTTGCCAGATCACCAGCGGAAACTGATCATCCAGTTTGCCCTCCAGAATCTCATCACAGGCGGTGCCGATATGATCCCGTTTCTCTTCGGAAAGTACACCCAAATCAGAATTTGCATAAGCTGCAGCTTTCTTTAGGTAGGCAAATGCTTTAATGATTTCATGCGGCATTGAGCCTTCCGGTCCGATTTTAAAGTTATTTCTTGACCGTTCAGTCTGTGCACCCCAGAACTTATCTGCCGGTACCTGAACCTCACCCATCGTATCTTTTTCAGTTCTGTAATTCATCTTAGATAATTTAAGATTAAAGTTAGCAATTTAATTATTGAGCTCAGAAGTCCCTGGTAAAAGCTTTTCCTTACCAGAGTACTTGCCGTTAAGACTGCGTAATATCAGTTTTACTTCACCTTAATTTTCACTAATTTTGCACCACCAAAAATAAGCTATGGAATTTCAATATCAGGAACCTTATCCTATACTAAAGGACGATACCAAATACAGAAAACTCAGTTCAGAATATTTAAAAATAGATTACCTGGGTGGACGTGAAATCCTGTCGGTGGATCCTAAAGCGCTGGAACTCCTGGCAGAAAATGCGTTGGCTGATGTTTCCTTTATGCTGAGGTCTTCACACCTGCAGAAACTCCGGAATATTATAGACGATCCTGAGGCTACGGATAACGACCGTTTCGTTGCCTATAACCTGCTGCAGAACGCTGCTGTTGCTGTGGAGGGTGCCCTGCCCTCATGTCAGGATACAGGAACAGCAATCTGTGTGGCGAAGAAGGGGGATAATGTTTATACAGGTGCTGACGATGCCGAATGGATTTCGCGCGGCATCTACAACACTTACCAAAGCAGAAACCTGCGTTTTTCACAGGTCGTACCTTTATCCATGTTTGAAGAGAAAAATTCCGGAACCAATCTTCCGGCCCAAATCGATATCTATGCAACTAAGGGCGAGGAATACAAATTTCTATTTTTGGCAAAAGGCGGTGGATCGGCAAACAAGACTTTCCTGTATCAGAAAACCAAGTCTTTGCTGAATGATAAAGGGTTGGAAACATTTGTTCGCGAGCGCATCATGGACCTGGGAACTGCAGCCTGCCCACCTTACCACCTTGCATTGGTCATCGGGGGAACTTCAGCTGAAGCCAATCTGGCGGCAGTGAAAAAGGCGAGTGCCGGGTATTATGACCATCTTCCCACGGAAGGAAACATGGGAGGACAAGCCTTCCGCGATCTGGAATGGGAGCGCCGCGTACAGGAAATCTGCCAGGAAAGTTCCATTGGAGCGCAGTTTGGCGGAAAATATCTGACCCATGACGTTCGTGTGATCCGTTTGCCGAGGCATGCGGCTTCCTGCCCGGTGGGCATGGGCGTTTCCTGTTCTGCTGACCGTAACATCAAAGGATTCATTAACCGCGAGGGTATCTTCCTGGAACAACTGGAAACGGATCCAAAAAGGTTCCTTCCCGACACCGCCCCACACCTGGAGGCAGCGGTTGAAATTAACCTGAACAGACCTATGCCGGAAATTCTTGCAGAACTCTCACAATATCCCATCAAGACGCGTCTGAGCCTGAACGGAACTTTAATTGTTGCCCGCGACATCGCACATGCGAAGATCAAGGAACTTATAGACAGCGGACAGCCTATGCCCGAGTATTTTAAAAACCACCCGGTGTATTACGCGGGCCCTGCAAAAACTCCGGACGGAATGGCTTCCGGCAGTTTCGGACCTACGACAGCGGGTAGAATGGATGTTTATGTGGATGAGTTCCAGAGTTTGGGCGGCTCCATGATTATGCTGGCCAAAGGAAACAGAAGTAAGGAAGTGACCAACGCGTGTGCTAAATACGGTGGCTTTTACCTGGGCTCTGTAGGAGGACCGGCAGCAATCCTGGCTAAGGAAAATATTAAGTCGGTGGAAGTTGTCGATTTTGAAGAGCTGGGTATGGAAGCCGTACGTAAGATTGAAATTGTAAACTTCCCGGCCTTTATTATTTCCGATGACAAAGGCAATGATTTCTTTGAATCCATCGGCAGCTAAAACATTCAACCTAAAATAGAGGTGATAATTGAAGCTTTGCGCCTAAAAAGTCCCGGGAAAACTTTTATTATCAACTAAATTAATTTAATTTTGCTCAAAATCTGAAAACGATGTTATTACTATTATCTTCATTCTGGCCAGGGTACCAGTTCTTTTGGTTCGTATTTTTCGTATTTATGTTGCTGGTAGGATTCTGGTGCATTATCATGTTTTTCGGTGTAGTAATCCCAATGTGGCTTACCTCCGGTCTGAAAGAGTATTTTGGTAAGACTGCGCCATTCGATCCGGAAGATGTACGAAGAAAAACAGTAGTAGAACAGGGTGCCGAGGTTATTTACAGCAACCCGAAGGGGAATGGGCCTTTCATTCACCACCACGACGGTCACGGTCATCACTAGTTGATGTCATCGCTTTTCCCCACAAACCCGGGAATAGCGGTTACAAAGCAAAACCATATATATAAACCACTTCTCAGGGAGTGGTTTTTTCATTGTTAAACATTGTTAACATACCAAGGTCCGCTAGATTTTACTTTGTACATTTACATTATATTTTCAGATGGATTTTTTCATTTTTATTATTGGTGCATTGCTTCTTTTGGCAGTTCTCGACTTGATTGTAGGAGTAAGTAACGACGCTGTAAATTTCCTGAATTCTGCGATTGGATCACAGGTTGCATCGTATAGAACTATAATTTTAATAGCCATTGCGGGGATTATTTTGGGGTCCGTCTTTTCCAGCGGTATTATGGAAATTGCACGAAAAGGGATATTTTATCCGCAGCATTTCACTTTTGAAGTTATTCTGATTGTTTTCCTGGCAGTCATGCTTACAGATATCATCCTGTTGGATATCTTCAACAGCCTGGGTTTACCAACTTCCACTACAGTTTCCATTATCTTCGAGCTTCTGGGTGCAGCTCTTACGGCGGGAATTCTATTCTCAATGGCTAAAAATGAAAACATCAACGAAATTTGGAAATATATTAATTTTGAAAGTACCAAAAACATTGTATCGGGGATTTTTCTGTCTATCCTCGTGGCTTTTACCTCGGGGGCGGTCATCCAGTATCTTTGCCGTCTTCTGTTTACTTTTCAGTTGGAGGATAAGCTGAACAGATACGGGGCCTTTTTTTCCGGTATCGGAATTTCTTCAATCGTATATTTTCTCCTGATAAAGGGTATGAAGGGAACAACTCTTCTTACAGACGAAACTTCAGCATTTATTACCGTTAATACATATATAATTTTAGCAGGAATATTTCTGATCTCCACGGTAACTTTGTTTCTCCTTCAAAAATATGCCCGCGTAAATCCCCTGAAGGTAGTAGTTTTGGCCGGAACCTTTTCTCTGGCTATGGCTTTTGCCGGAAATGACCTTGTAAACTTTATCGGAGTTCCAATTACCGGGCTCCTCTCTTATCAGAACTGGGCTTCCTCTGGTGTGCCAGCGAATGAGTACTACATGGACTACCTTGCCGGAAACGATGTCATTGTTCCCAATTATATGCTGCTTTTGGCGGGGGTGATTATGGGTCTGACGATATGGTTGAGTGCGAAAGCAAAAAAGGTGACCGAAACTGAAGTTAATCTGGGCAGGCAGGAGGAAGGCGACGAACGGTTTAAGGCTAACGCCATTTCCAGAAGTATTGTAAATTCCTCCATAACCTTCGGTAAGATCTTCGGGGTCATTGTTCCGGAATCTATTATGAAGCGGTACGAAACCAGCTTTGAAAAAAAGAAACTGCGGGAAGCTACCAAAACTGTTGAAAGCCCTGCCTTTGACCTGGTACGAGCCTCCACTAACCTTGTTTTGGCTTCCATTATTATTGCCTGGGCAACCTCTGAAAAATTGCCGCTCTCCACTACCTATGTAACATTTATGGTGGCCATGGGCAGCTCCCTGGCAGACCGCGCCTGGGGCAGAGACAGTGCTGTGTACCGGGTGGCCGGTGTGCTTTCGGTTATTGGAGGTTGGTTTATTACCGCATTCATTGCTTTTACAGTTTCAGCTCTGTTTGCACTTATCCTTTACAAAGGGGGACAGACCGGAACCTTTATACTTATGGCGGTTGTTTTAGCATTTATCATTGGTTCCCACATCCGTTTCAGTAAAGTGGAAAAACAATCCAAAAAGAGTTCGGACCGCCTTAAAGTCCTTCAGAATGAGGATATGGATATGGTGCAAAAGTATCAGTCGCTTATCAGTTCCACAGTTTCAGAAATCGCTTCAAGCTATAATTTAATTCTGGACGGACTGATTAATGGAGATATAGCAAAACTGGAGCGTGCCAACAAAGCCCTGAAGGATTTGCAGGAGCACGGTTACAGCGTGAGGAGTCAGAGCATTAAGTGTATTAAGTCTTTAAGTGCGAATGATAAGCAAACGGCACAGACCATTGTTTTCAGCTCAGATTTTATCCAGGATCTTTCTCAGTCTACAAAATTTTTGAGTGATGAAGCTTTGTATTTCATCAAGAACCTGCATGTAATAGATGACAAGGTGTTTTTGGAGGACTTGAAATCGCTGGATTTAAAAATGAGCAGGTTTTTTAATCTTGTACTTACTTCCTTGGAGCAAACGAAGGCGGAAAATATGGAATCAATACGTAAGGAAAGGGATGAGGTAAGAAGTTATATCAATGAAAGACTGGATTTCCAAATATCCAATATCAATAAAATGAAGCCCAGTACGAAAGAGGGAACTTTACAGACAAATGTATTTTTGCAGAGCCGCGACATTCAGGCGGTACTCACGCGTATTTCAAAGATGTTCCTGAAATTTTACGAAACCCGCATGGCAAGACCCGTTAAATAAGAGGTCAGGAGTATCCCGGATTATGGGGGTGGTGGTACTTGTAGCAACGTTATTTAATGCTTCAGCGATTGTGCTTTCAAGCGGCACTTCCATTTTAAACCGTTAGCAGCATCCGCTTCAAATTCTTTATCTTTGCGCTCACAAATTCTCATAAATGTCCAAATCCCTCATACCCAAACTGGAAGCAATTAAGCAGCGCTATAATGAAGTAGCCGACCTTATTATCCAGCCTGATGTAATATCAGACCAGAAAAAATATTCGTCGCTTAACAAAGAGTACAGCGACCTTGGAAAGATTGTTGCCGTTTTCGATCAATACAAGCAGGCCCTTACAACGATAGAGGAGTCAGATGAAATCATTGCTGATGGGTCAGACAGGGAGTTTGTGGAAATGGCGAAGATGGAGAAGAATGAGGCCATTGAGAAGATTCCCGGTTTGGAGGAAGAACTTAAGGTTCTGCTTATTCCAAAGGATCCTGCAGATGATAAAAACGTTATCATTGAACTGCGTGCAGGAACAGGCGGAGATGAAGCAGCCATTTTTGTTGAAGATGTATACCGTGCCTATGTAATGTTTTTTAAAGCCAAGGGCTGGAAGCATGAAATTACTGATTCAAGTGAAGCCTCCAAAGGATATAAGGAACTTATTCTTAAAGTGGAAGGTGACGGAGTGTACGGAATTATGAAATTTGAATCCGGTGTACACAGGGTACAGAGAGTACCCGAAACAGAATCACAGGGTAGGGTGCACACCTCTGCCATTACTGTCGCCGTACTTCCGGAGGCAGAGGAAGTTGATTTTGAACTGAACCCGGCAGATATTGAAATGCAAACCTCACGTTCCGGAGGTGCGGGTGGACAAAACGTAAATAAGGTGGAAACCAAGGTGCAGCTTACCCACAAACCCAGCGGAATGGTCGTGGTATGCCAGCAGGCACGTTCGCAGCTCGCCAACCGTGAACTGGCAATGGAAATGCTCCGCACAAAACTTTATGATATCGAACTGCAGAGGATAACAGGTGATATTGCGGCACAGCGTAAGACAATGGTCTCTACAGGAGACCGGTCGGCTAAGATAAAGACGTACAACTATTCTCAGGGTAGGGTAACAGACCACCGTATCAACAAATCTATTTATAATCTGGATGCTTATATGAATGGTGATATTCAGGAGATGATAGATGCCGTAATTATGGCCGAAAATGCAGAAAAGATGAAAGGAGAAGAGGAAAATTACTAATTATTAATCCAGATGTCCTATATTAGCGCACATTTAAATATTTATCATATGAAAAAATCAATCTTTATGGCGGCTGCTTTTGCTGCAGTGACTTTAATCTCATGTAAGAAAACTGAAACTACTGCTACAGATGTAAATGCAGATTCAGCTGATGCAGTAGTAATCGTAGATGCAGATTCTATGCCGGTAATGTCTGATTCAACAGCGGTTGGTGGTGCATTAAACGCAACTGGTGATGCGATCGAAGAAGGTGCTCAGGACGTGAAGGAAGGCGCTCAGGAAGCGACTGACGGCGATGGTGATATCACTAAATAATCACCGTATATCTATAAGAATTAAGTCTTCCTGTTTGGGAAGACTTTTTTTGTGAAATCTTTTCACCGTAGATTTTATTCCTTACTCTTCTAATTCCCTGGATTTTATAATACTAAATTCCTAATTTTGAATAATGAAAAAGTGTCTGCTATTGCTCCTGTATATTATTTTCCAATCGCCTGTGCAGGCTCAACAGGAATATATACCCCAGATTAAATATGAAGAACTGGAGAAACGTATTGACGAAATTTCGGCAGACTTGCTGATTGTTAATTTCTGGGCAACTACCTGTGCACCCTGCGTGAAGGAATTGCCCCATTTTATGGAAGTAAACCGTAAGTATGAGGCCAATCCCGGATTCAAAATGCTTTTGGTTTCCCTGGACAGGACAAAAGATATGGATAGGGTCTTAAGGTTCTTGCGCGACAAGAAGATCTCAGCAGAAGTAGCACTGCTGGACGATAATAAACGGATGAACACCTGGATTCCGCGATTTAATCCCAATTGGGGCGGCGAGATCCCTGTAACTATTTTTTACAAAAAAGGGGTAAAGGTAGCCTTCCACAATGGAGAAATGTCTAAAACCGAATTGGAAGATATGATCAGTAAGCACTTAAATTAACTTAAATGATAGGCAACATGAAATCTCTAAGAATCTTCTTAATCTCACTGTTTATACTGGCGGCGGCAATAGTGCAGGCACAGTCAGCAGCAGGTTTTACCACTAATTCAGCGAAGACCGGTTATTCCATTGGCGATGAAGCTGTAGACTTCAAACTCAGGAACATTGACGGGAAAATGGTATCGCTCAGTGATTACAAATCTGCCAGGGGCTTCATCGTGATTTTTACCTGCAACCACTGTCCTTATGCCAAGAAATATGAGGAGCGCATTGTAGCGCTGGATAAAATGTACAAATCCAAAGGTTATCCCGTGATCGCAATTAACCCGAATGATCCCAAAATACAGCCGGAAGACGGGTTCGAGCAGATGAAGGAGCGGTCCAAAGAAAAAGGCTTTACATTTCCCTATCTTGTAGATGAGGGACAGAAAATTTATCCTCAGTACGGCGCTACCAAAACGCCCCATGTATTTTTGCTGAACAGAGAAAACGGACGTAACATCGTAAAATATATTGGCGCAATAGACAATAATTACGAAGATGCCTCAGATGTTTCCGAATTCTACGTGCAGGATGCCGTAAACAGCCTTCTTAAAGGTGAAGAAATTAAAACCGCGAAAACAGTGGCTATAGGATGTACAATAAAGGTAAAGAAGAAATAGGGTAATTCCGCAAAGTTTGCGCAGCTGAGATTTATTGTGAAAGGGCTGTCTCCAAAATTATAAAATCAGTAACTTTATCCGCTGCTAAAGCAAGTCAAAATGCGCAAAGAAATTCAAAACAAAACCCCCGATTTTTCGTCCGATGCAGATGTAAAACTTCCTTACTTTTTTGAAAAGGACGGACTTGAAATGAAATCGGCATACACCGCTCAGGACTCGGAAAAAATTACTGAAAAACAATATTCCGCGGGAACAGCACCATATTTACGCGGGCCTTATTCCACTATGTATGTGCAGAAACCCTGGACCATACGTCAGTATGCAGGATTTTCCACTGCAGAGGAGTCTAATGCCTTTTACCGCCGTAATCTTGCGGCCGGTCAGAAAGGACTTTCCGTCGCCTTCGACCTGGCCACGCACCGTGGGTATGATTCAGATCATCCACGTGTGGTGGGAGATGTGGGGAAAGCCGGCGTCGCCATTGACTCAGTGGAGGACATGAAAATTCTTTTTGACCAGATTCCACTGGACCAGATATCGGTATCCATGACTATGAACGGCGCGGTACTGCCCATTCTTGCTTTTTACATTGTGGCGGCCGAGGAACAGGGAGTTTCTCAAAACCAGCTTTCAGGAACCATCCAAAATGACATCCTGAAGGAATTTATGGTGCGCAACACCTATATCTATCCGCCTACGCCTTCTATGAAAATTATCGCTGATATCTTTGAATACACAGCGAAGAACATCCCAAAATTTAACTCAATTTCTATCTCCGGCTACCACATGCAGGAAGCGGGCGCTACTCCTGTTCTGGAAATGGCCTATACGCTCGCCGACGGTCTCGAATATGTCCGTACCGGAATTCAGGCCGGCATGAAAGTAGATGAATTTGCGCCAAGACTTTCCTTTTTCTGGGCCGTGGGAATGAATCACTTTATGGAAATCGCGAAAATGAGAGCTGCTCGTTACATCTGGGCCGATCTTTTAATGCAATTTTCGCCGCAAAATCAAAAATCGCTTGCGCTGCGCACGCACTCGCAAACATCGGGCTGGAGCCTTACTGAGCAGGAACCGTTCAACAATATTACGAGAACGGCAATAGAGGCGCTTTCGGCTGCTTTAGGCGGAACACAGTCCCTGCATACCAATGCGCTGGATGAAGCCATAGCTTTACCCACTGACTATTCTGCCAAAATTGCCCGTAATACACAGATTATCCTGCAGCAGGAAACCGGAATAGGTGATGTTGTAGATCCAATGGGCGGAAGCCATCTGGTTGAGGCTCTGACTCAGCAGATGATTGATGAAGCGATGAAGTATATCGATGAGGTAGAGAAAGAAGGAGGTATGACCAAGGCCATCGAAGCCGGAATTCCAAAAATGAGGATTGAGGAAGCTGCTGCGCGTAAACAGGCTAAGATTGACAGTGGTGAAGAATTTATCATTGGGGTAAACTCTTTTAAATCCTCTCAGAAACAGTTGGAGCTGGAGATTCTTGATATCGACAACTCGGAGGTGAGAAGGAAGCAGATCGAAAGGCTGGATCAGATTAAAGCCAGCCGCGACAACTCAGCTGTTACCGAAATTCTTGAAACATTAAGCAAAGCAGCCGAAACCGGTACCGGGAACCTTCTGGAAATATGCACTGAAGCAGCCCGCCGGCGTGTAACATTAGGCGAAATGAGTGATGCTATGGAGAAAAGCTACGGACGGTATAAAGCAAACATTAGAACAATACAGGGAGTATATGCGATGAATGCATCAAAGAACGAATATTTTGAAAAAGCACTGGCTTTAACACAGCAGTTTGAAAACAGGTACGGCCGCAGGCCGCGTATTATGGTTGTGAAGATGGGACAGGACGGTCATGACCGCGGGGCCAAGGTAGTTGCCACTGCCTTTGCCGATATGGGTTTTGATGTCGATGTTGCACCACTTTTCCAGACTCCGGCCGAGGTAGCCATGCAGGCGGTCGAAAACGATATTCATATCCTTGGAGTTTCATCTCTGGCAGCAGGACACAAAACACTTGTTCCCCAGGTAGTTGAAGAGCTTAAGAAATTGGGTGCCGATGATATCAGGATTGTTGTGGGCGGTGTAATTCCGCAACAGGATTATGAATTTCTGCATAATAACGGTGCTGACCATATTTTCGGTCCCGGCACCAACCTGCCGAAGTCTGCCTGCGAGATTCTTGAAAAATACCTTAACTAGAATAGCACGAAATAGAAATTCCTCCACAATCGGAGGAATTTTTAGTTTTGTGAAATAAGATAATCATATACCATTTGGTGCTGGTCTGGGGTAAGTTTTGCCCGGGGTGCCATTCGGCTCATAGTTTCAATCCATTCCGTGTCGGTATGTTTGGTAGGTTCGGGTAAATCGTGGCATTTATTGCAGGAGTTTTCGAAAACAGTTTTTCCCTGAGAAAGTTTCTCCGATGAGGTGTACTTAGGACCTGTTACCGCATTGCTTCTTGCGCACGAGACCATGAAAAGCGAAACTGCCGCCGCCGTTATAATTGTCTTTTTCATAATAGTAGTGATTTGTTAAACCAAATTTACACGGTTAACTCTATCTTTAATTATATAATTCTTAAATTTTCATTCATGACTCTCACGTACAGTGATTATCGGCTGCAACTTCGGGAAACTTTTAAAATTGCGTACGGTAACTATCAGTACCGCGACTCCATTACGGTATCGCTGTCGTCCCATGGGGAGACGGGCTATGGTGAATGTGTGGCCATTAATTATTACAATATTGACCTTGAACAGTTTAAAAAAAATCTTGAAATTGTAAGAGACAGGCTGTGCAGCCAAACCATTATTCATCCACTGGAATTTTACTCTTTTCTGCTAACTCTTGAACTTCATCCTTTCCTGCGTTCCGCCCTGGATTGTGCCTACTGGGACCTTTTTGGTAAACTGGAAAACAGAAGTTTCGCACAGATGATGAATTTGCAGCAGGCCAATTTGCCTGAATCATCCTTCACCATAAATGTGGCAGATGTCGATGAGCAAATTGAAAAGATAAAGGTGAGCAAGTGGAATAAATTCAAGGTAAAATGCAAGGGTCTGGACCGGAATAAAGTCTTCCGGTTGCTGGACAGCGGTAAGGACATCGCCCTGGATTCCAATACCAGTTTCACTGAAGAGGACTGCTCATTTCTGGAGGCAGAAATGCGCACACAGGGCTTCTCATATCTGGAACAGCCACTGCCGGTAGGCCGTTTTTACATCCTTAACAAAAATAGGAATGCACATTGGATGTGCGATGAAGACTGTCAAAGTATCGAAGATCTCAGTGCAGTTTCAGGGCATTACCGCAGTATCAATATCAAGGTGATGAAATTGGGCGGAATTACTCCGGCCCTGGAAATGATCTCAGCTGCCCGAAAATCCGGACTTAAAGTGATGATTGGCTGCATGACGGAATCTACAGTGGGAATATCAGCCGGCATTGCATTGGCAGGTCTGTGTGATTATGCTGACCTGGATGGTGCTAATCTGATTTCCAACGATTTTGCGGAGGGTAGTAAGGTGGTTGACGGAAAATTACTGCTGTCCGAAGCTCCCGGACTCGGCATCCGGTTAATCTAAGTCGCCGGTAGTAAATTTGAGCCTTTGGCAGGTAAACATTAAATTTGGTTTTTATTTCGGTATGAATTTTACAAACGAAGCTTTAATTGAAGGTATACGCAGTGGGAATAAACGCTTTCTGGCTAAAGCCATTACGCTCGTCGAGAGCAAAAAAGCAGAACACCGTGAGCAGGCTGAAGCTTTGCTTCAGGAAATCATGCCTTATTCTGGAAAATCTGTCCGGATAGGAATTACAGGAGTGCCTGGTGCTGGTAAATCTACTTTTATCGAGAGCTTTGGAAAGCTGGCCATTCAGAAGGGCCGTAAAGTAG
>CAYXUO010000010.1:16088-30356 GCA_964468335.1 uncultured Chryseobacterium sp.
TAGCAGTGTTGGCTATTGATCCCAGTTCGTCGCTTAATAAAGGTTCCATATTGGGCGATAAAACCCGTATGGAAGAACTCGCCCGTGAGGAGAACGCATTCATCCGCCCTTCACCCAGTTCAGGTTTCCTGGGCGGGGTGGCCAATACCACTTTTGAAACAATGCTCCTGTGCGAAGCGGCCGGTTACGACTGCATTCTGATTGAAACTGTAGGTGTAGGTCAAAGTGAAATTCTGGTCTCCGAAATTACAGACATATTCCTTTTCCTCAAAATTATTGGTGGCGGCGATGAATTGCAGGGGATAAAACGGGGTATTATGGAAATGGTGGACCTTATTTTCATCAACAAAGTAGATGAAGCAAATAGGCTGGCGGCGAAAAGGACCAAAACTGAACTTATGCGTGCATTACATTTTCTGCATTCAAAAGAAGAAGGCTGGAAGGTTCCCGTGCTTTTAGGATCGGCATTAAATAACGTAGGTCTGGCAGAGGTTTATGATAAGATCGAACAGTTTATTGATTTGAAGCTGAAGAGCCAAAGGTTTGAGGAAGTACGCGCCATACAGGCAGGCAACCGTTTTGAATATTGGGTTCAGGAATACATACGTATCATGACCCAAAAGGAAAACGCGGCAGAAAATTCATTCCTTCAACATAAAAAAAATGCCTCCGAAGGGAAGTCTAATCCCAGTTCGGAGGCGAAAAAGTTTGTAGAGGAAATTTTCGGAAAAACTATTGGCCCGCCTCTTCATTAGCGGCTATATAGCCGTCAAATGTAATAGGCTGTTGTAAATGTGCTTCAACAGCAACGGATGCATTTCCGTTTTTGAAGATTTCCATAGTCATGCTTCTGACACGTTTAACGTCTTTCGGCATGAAGACAAGTATTGTATTACCTTTCTTGTTGATGGATTTATCCACCGAAAAATTGTCACTTGTAAAATTCAGTCTGTTTCCGGAAGTAGTGCTTATATGGCCACTATACACTTGACCAAAGTAGGGAAGAGCAACATCAAGTTTTTTGTCATCGATAACAATCCTGTATCCGTTATCGAGTTGCGACATTCTCGCCGGAGTATAGTTTGGTATTGTATTACCGAGTGACTGAATTTCTGTACTCATTAATATTGCCTTCTTTGCGTGGAACGTGAACTCCATATTTTCCGCAATTTCTGCGGTCTTTGATAGGTCAGCACTTTTCTGAGAAGTACATTGCAGAAACATACCCAGAGTCATTAAAACTAATAATTTTTTCATAGCTGATTGTGTTTAGAAGTTGTTTTTGAAGGTAAAGCAAATCTTGGTCCTTAAAAGTATGGAATAATAATTGCAAATCCAAAATTCAAATAGAATACTATGAATTTAAAAAACACAATCGGAATAGGAGCCATGATGTTCGCGGCGGTAGCATGTTCAACTAACCCTATAACGGGAAGAAGATCTCTGCAGTTGGCAAATGATGCAGAAATAGCCTCCATGGCTGCTCAGGAGTATCAGAAAACGATGACGCAGTCTAAAGTGATCAGCGGTACTACACAAGCTAAAAGTGTAGCTAATGTAGGGACACGTATCAAAAATGCTGCGTATAATTATTATAGGAACTTAGGCCGCGAGGGTGATTTGGCGAATTATCAGTGGGAATTTAAGTTAATAGACAATAAACAGATTAATGCCTGGTGTATGCCTGGCGGAAAAGTAGCCGTTTATACTGGTATTATGCCGGTAACCCAAAACGATACCGGACTGGCTGTAGTTATGGGCCACGAAGTTTCACACGCGCTGGCGGGCCACGGTAATGAAAGGATTTCACAGGCAATGGTGGCACAACTTGGTGGTGCAGTGATTGGTTCCCAGGTGTCCGGTGGCCAGTGGGGCGCGATATTTGAGCAGGTATATCCTATTGGGGCACAGGTGGGTCTTATGGCTTACGGACGTAAGCAGGAGCTGGAAGCGGATCAAATGGGTCTTTATCTGATGGGAATGGCAGGTTATGATCCAAGACAGGCAATACCTTTCTGGCAACGGATGGAGGCTGCTTCTTCAGGAGCGCAGCGTCCACCGGAGTTTCTGTCTACGCACCCAGGACCGGAAAACCGTCAGGCAGCGTTAAATTCCTATATGGACAAAGCTCTTACTTATTACAGGGCAGCCGGCGGAAAGTAAATTTCAATATTCTTAAAAATACAGACCTTCTCAATATTTTGTTAAATTTGGGAAGGTTTTTAAATATTACACTATGAAAAATTTAACCCTGGTAGGTACCATCCTTTTGGCCCTGGCCTTTCTGTTGTACTATATGTTACCCGAATTTTCGATGGTAAAACTATTCGAACCAATTAGCCTAATGGGCATACTTGCGGGAATTGGTATCGGTCTTATCATTGGCGGAATAGTAGGGTATGTGAGCAAAGGTTCTGCTCTGCGGGAGGAACAAAAGAGAAGGGAATATAAGCAACTTCTGAAAGAAAAAGCTGAACTGGAGAAAATTGCGGCGGCAAATGCTGCAAATTCCCATACAACGGTAACCGCTCCGCTAACCCCTGATAAAGAAAATACGCAGAACTATTATTAGTCCTGCGTACGTTTTTTTTAAAATTGGTAACCAAGTCCCGCCATCAGCATGCTGGGTCTGTTATCGTAACGGATTACAGCATCGTTGGTACTGTTGATAAAGTCCCGTTGGTCTTTAGTGAAAGACCCCTCGTACCGTCCGGAGATAATGATGCTCTTGATCTTTATCTGAGCACCCAGTTGGTATCCCACGGTAAAGTGACTTTCTGCATTTTCTTTAAAATCCTGATACTGGTTATCCCTGCTTAAATTATAACTGGCAACTGGTCCTGCAAAAATCCCTGCTGTTTCACCTAACAAATTATAACCCAGTAAAACGGGCAGGTCTGCGCGGTTACTCTTAGCTTCAATTTTTGTATCTGTAATTGGGTCCGTAAGTTCACTTGTAAATGTAGTGTAATAAAGTTCCGGCATTACAAAGAGACCTCCTACAAGATTTAACTTTAGGGAAAGACCTGCATTGAAACCTACATTATTTTTACCTTCAGCCTCATAGGCTTCTACGGCACCGGATTTTACACTTTCCCAGGTAGGTTTTCCCGCAGGGAAAAGAACGTGGGCTTTTGCAGCTACAGCTACCTGAGCAGAAGCGCATACCGAAATGAGAACAAGAGCCGCGGCCAGTATTTTATTATTCATCATTATTGGGGTTTGTTACGATATTTTCGATAGATGTTTTGTCCGTTGTCAGGAAATAGTCCCGAAGTTCTTTAAAAAGTTCTGAGGAATAAACGAAGTCAATCAGATTTTTATTGCGTGCAGTAATTACATTATCCTTGTTGCCTTCCCATTCCTTGATGCCCAGACGCAGATAAACAATCTTTTCGCCAATGGTCATTACCGAATTCATGTCATGCGTATTAATAATGGTGGTCGTATTATACTCCTTAGTAATATCCACAAGCAGGTCATCAATAACATTGGCAGTGTAAGGATCCAAACCGGAATTAGGTTCGTCGCAGAACAGGTATTTTGGGTTGTTTACAATGGCCCGCGCAATGGCTACCCTTTTCTGCATGCCCCCTGAGATTTCGGCCGGGAACTTCCTGCCCGCCTTGTCCAGGTGTACCCTTCCCATCACATCCATTACCCTTCTTTTCTTTTCCCGGTAAGTGAGGTTGGTAAACATATCCAGCGGAAACATAATGTTCTCATCCACCGTCATGGAATCAAACAGGGCGCTACCCTGAAATACGGTGCCAATTTCAGCGCGGAGGATCTGCTTTTCCTCACGCTTCATATTGGTGATATCTCGGCCGTCAAACAGGATACCCCCGCTTGTGGGTTCGTAAACATTCAGCAGGGATTTCAGGAAAACGGTCTTACCGGAGCCACTCTGCCCGATAATAAGATTAACCTTACCGGTCTCAAAGGTGGTGGAGATACCTTTAAGGACTTCTGTTTCGTCAAACTTTTTGCGCAGGTCTTTAATTTCTATCATTATCCTAAAATAATCTGTGTTAATAATAATTCTGAAATAATGATGAAAACCATGGTCCAAACTACTGCCTGAGTACTGGAGCGTCCTACCTCCAGGGAGCCTCCGCTTACATTATAACCAAAATAAGCGGGTACGCTGGCTATGATAAATGCAAAGACAATGGTCTTAATAAATGCGTAATAATAAAACAGCATGGGCATATACATTTGCACACCCGTTGTAAAATCAGAAATTGTCCAGTTGCCTGTAAGCTCACCTGCCCCAAAACCACCCAGAATACCTACGGCCATGCTTAATCCTATTAAGAGCGGATTATAAATAACGCAGGCCAGAATTTTAGGAAAAATCAGGAAATTGGGCGAGTTTACACCCATGATGTCCAGTGCGTCTATCTGTTCGGTAACCCGCATTGTACCTATACTTGAGGCTATATATGAACCTACTTTACCCGCCAGTATCAGACTGATGATCGTGGGAGAAAACTCCAGTACGAGCACTGCCTTTGTGGCGTAACCGATAAACGGTGTGGGGATGGGTATAGAAGATGAACTGAAATTGTTGAACATCTGGATGGCGGTCACGGCTCCTACGAAGACCGAAGTAAAGACCACGAGCCCAAATGAGTTTACGCCAAGATCATTTATTTCCCTGAAAAAAAGTTTGATGAAAACCGACATTTTCTGCGGTGTTCTAATGGCTTTTCCAAGCAGCAGAAAATATTCTCCGAAGGCGGTCAGGAACTTTTTAATCATTCTGCTAAATTAATGTTTTTAAAATAAAAGTAAAGTGGCTTCAGCCCGCTTTTTTATCGCCTGTAATCACCAGTAATACAGTCTTAAAGATGATGACCAGATCCAGCACCATACTCCAGTTTTTCACGTAAAAAGTATCGGCCAGGATCCTCTTTTTCATCTCAATGCTCATATCACCATAATCACCGCGAAGTCCGTTCACCTGAGCAAGTCCCGTAATTCCGGGTTTAACCATACTTCGGATGGCATAGCGGCCGATCCGTGTTTTATAATAATCATCAATCAGCAGCATATGTGGGCGCGGTCCCACGACCGACATATGTCCAAGGAGCACGTTAAGGAACTGTGGCATTTCGTCTATACTCGTAAAACGCAGGAACTTTCCTACGGCGGTGATCCGGTCATCGTTTCTCTGAGTGGTGCGCGTAGCAGATTCTTCATTTACCACCATGGTACGGAACTTTATACAGTTGAAAACCCGGTCATTAAGACCATAGCGCTTTTGCCTGAAGAACACGGGACCTTTACTGTCCAGTTTAATAAGAACCGCTACCAGGGGGAAGAGCCATGAACACACAGTTATCAGAATGAACAGTGAAAAGAAAACATCCCAAATTCTTTTCAGAAAGAAATTCGTAAAATACTGCAGCGGGAATTTAACCTGTGTTAATACAGGCTGTGTCTCAATATAGTTAAGCTCATAACTGAAGGAATGACTGTGGTCTATTTCGGGAATAAGTGCGATGCGTACCTTGCACAATTCTGCCTGCCGGGAAATCTGGCTTCTCACCTCGGGTGAAATACCGGCATTATCTGCCGGCATAAATAAGGTGTAAATTCCGTTTTGTCGCCAGAACTCAGTCAGCTGTTCAATCTGAACAGGGCCTTCAGGATAATCATAGATGAGGAAACCATAATCACTCCGAGTCCGCAGTACATCTTCCAGTATTTGCCGGGCATCACTCTTTGTGCCCAGGAACATGATATTGCGGATATTGATACCCATGCTGCGAATGGATTTCAGCAGAAAGAAAATGGCAGATTTCAGCAGGAAAAAGATGATAAAAATGCTGATGGCCAGATCAAAGCGTTCAGTTTTCAGGAAAATATTGTTACTTACTTTGCCCAGCAGAATAATTCCAAACAGGAATATTAAGATATGTGTGACCAACCTTTCAAGATAGAGGGTGTAGGTCAGGTTTCTGGGTATATCGTAAAGTCGCGTCCGCCCGCTCAGCAAAATCCAGAATAGGGTAAGCAGCAGGATGGACATTGAATTCTGCTCCCAGTCTACATCTTTGACCTTAAGGTCATAATTGCGCTGGATAAAGAAGTACACGAATACCGCTGCAATAATGAGTATATCGAGCAGTATGATGAACCCCTGAAAATATCTTGAGAAGCGAAGCTGTTGCATGAACCGGAATCAGAACTTAAAAGTAGGGAAATTTCCGTTTAATCAGGGTATATTAAGATATTTATGGGTTTGCACTGATGCCTGCCAGCGCGGATTTTTAAGGATGAATTCAGTAATCAACGGATAAATTTCCTCCCGTTTGCTCCATTCACTCTGCAAATACAGCCGGCAACCCGGGCCAACCTTTGCAGCCTGGTCTTCAGCAAATTTCAGGTCATTACGGTTAAAGACAATGACCTTAAGTTCGTGTGCCATTCCATAAATACCGGGTTGCGGCAAGCCTGTTTTTTTAGGTGAAAGCGTAATCCAATCCAGAATTCCGCTGCGCGGATAGGCCCCCGATGTTTCAATATGTATGGTACAGCCCAGTTCCTTCAGTCGCCGCGTAAGCAGTTCAAGGTTCCACATAAGCGGTTCACCGCCTGTAAGGACAATGGTTTTACAATGGCTTGCTGCGGTTTCAGCTACATGGTTCACCTCCATGAGCGGGTGCAGTGTGGGATCCCAGCTTTCCTTTACATCACACCAGTGACAGCCCACATCGCAACCACCCAGCCGTATAAAGTAGGCTGCGGTTCCCGTGTGAGCCCCTTCGCCCTGAATGGTGTAAAAATGTTCCATTACCGGAAGCATTTTCCCTTCCTTCAATAATATTTCCTGATCTGCTGTCATTTAATTTTCTAAAATTTGCGTCTGTAGGCCAGCAGCGTGTTCTTCATCAGCATAGCACGGGTCATTGGTCCCACGCCACCAGGTACAGGAGTAATCCAGGAGGCCTTTCCTGCGCAGCTGTCATAATCCACATCACCTTCCAGATGGTAGCCTTTTGGTCCTTCATCTTCTACGCGGGATATTCCCACGTCAATAACCACTGCACCGTCCTTAATCATATCGCCTTTCAGATATTTTGGCGCGCCAAGGGCGACGATTACAATATCTGCACTTTTTGTAAATTCTTCAATATTCTGGGTATGGCTGTGTACAAGGGTTACGGTCGCATTACCGGGGTTGCCTTTCGTACTCATAAGAATGCTCATCGGGCGGCCAACAATTCGGCTGCGTCCAATGACCACGCAGTGTTTGCCCTGGGTTGGGATGTTATATCTTTCCAGCAGGGTCATGATGCCGTATGGTGTGGCGGGCAGATAAGCCTCCATTTCCAGCGCCATTCTACCGAAATTTTCCGGATGGAAACCGTCTACGTCTTTGTCCGGACTTATGGTTTCTATCACTTTCTCTTCATCCATACCTTTGGGGATGGGCAGCTGTACAATAAATCCGTCTATTTCTGTATCTGAATTAAGTTTTTCAATTTCATTCAACAACTCAGTTTCTGTTATGGTATCGTTGAACTTAAGAAGTGTAGATTTGAATCCTACCTCTTTACAGTCTTTCACTTTGCTGTTTACATAGGCTTTGCTGGCTCCGTTTTCACCAACGAGAATCGCCGCCAGATGCGGAGGTCTCTTGCCCGAGGCAACAATCTTATCCACCTCTGTTTTAATTTCCTGTTTGATTTCATTGGATATTTTAAGTCCATCCAGAATCTTCGCCATATTTATTTGCTTTTTATTATTACTGTATCCTGAAAATTCACTGCATTTTCCTTCGCGGTCCGGCCGTTCCAGTAGCCAAATTCAATCTTCTCGATCTTAAGTTCTGCAGCATCTACCAATTTATTAAGGAGTTTTAGACTTAATGCAATGTTTGCTGAAGGCACTTTTTTGTCCATGAGTCTGTAACCTTCATTATATTGAAACGGAAAACTGAAGCCCGGGTCCTGATTTTCATCCCTGTAATTTTCATCGTAAAGGAAAAAAGTCGCCAGACATTTTCCGTCGTCCTTCATTACCCGCTTTATCTGTTTCAGATAATGAGCTATCTCATTACACTTCATATGTGTGAATACTGAAAAAAGGAATACTTTGTCAAAATTATTTTCCGGATACGGAAAGATGAAGTCTTCTCCTTTATTTTCGTACGTATTGTATAGGTCATTATGCAGCGATACAAAGGTAAAGTTAAAATTTGGGTGTTCGGAAGTAATGTTTTTTTTGCACCAGTCCACCCCCTTTTTTACAACATCGAAGCCTTCATATTTTCCCTGGTTCAGTATTTTAGTAAGAGGCAGGGCTGTACGTCCTATGCCCGAACCGATGTCCAAGACGGAATCAGTTCCCTTCAAGTCAATATGCTCTATGAGAATTTTAAGTTGCATAGCGCCCTGCAAAATGAAATCGCCAGAGCCAATATAAATATCACCCTTATTTGGCTGCAGTTCCCTGCGCTTGCCCGTGAGCTGCTGCAGGAGATCGTACGGCAGATAGAATATTTTGCGGGTTGCCAGTCTGAGTCCCGGACTCAATGAATAGTATATCTTACGTAGGAGCATGTTATTTTTGACCTTTGTAATAGTTGATGAGTCCATTGCTGGAACTGTCGTGGGAATTTATCTCCTCCCTGTTCTGGAGTTCCGGAAGTATTCGCCCGGCTAAAGTTTTTCCCAGTTCCACACCGAATTGATCAAAGCTGAAAATATTCCAGATAACGCCCTGAGCGAAAATTTTATGCTCATACAGTGCTATAAGCTGCCCGAGCGTGAAGGGAGTGAGTTCGCGGAAGAGCAGCGAGTTGGTGGGTGTATTGCCATGGAAAACTTTATGATTCTGAATTCGCTTTATTTCCTCCTGAGATATACCGGTCTCCGAAAGTTCCTCCTGAACTTCGATGGGTGTTTTACCAAACGCCAGGGCTTCTGTTTGCGCGAAGAAATTGGCAAGAAGTTTTTCCTGATGATCGGAAACATCATTGCAGGATTTTACATAAGCAATAAAATCTGCCGGAATAAACTCAGTTCCCTGATGTATGAGCTGATAAAAAGCGTGCTGACCATTGGTGCCGGGTTCGCCCCAGATTACCGGTCCTGTTTCATACTGCACAAACTGCCCGCTGCGGTCTGCGCACTTTCCGTTGCTTTCCATATCTCCCTGTTGAAGGTAGGCAGGAAAACGGTCGAGATACTGTGAGTAGGGGAGTATGGCATAGGTTGAGGCATGATGAAAGTTTCGGTACCATATTCCCAATAGTGCCATGATTACGGGTACATTTTCATGAAATGCAGCCGTTTGGAAATGGTTGTCCGTCTCGTTCGCTCCTTTAAGCAGCATTTCAAAATTTTCATAACCCACTGCCAGCACAATGCTCAAGCCAATTGCACTCCACAGTGAATAGCGGCCGCCTACCCAGTCCCAAAATTCAAATACATTTTTCGGGTCAATGCCAAATTTCTTAACAGCGTCTGTGTTGGTGGAGAGGGCCACGAAATGTTTTGCCACATCTTCCTGCGTGCCCCTCGATAAAAACCAGGTCTTTGCAGATTCGGCATTGGTCATGGTCTCCTGAGTTGTAAAAGTCTTGGAAGCGATGATGAAAAGCGTTGTCTCGGGATCCAGTTCCTTTACTGCTTCAGCAATGTGATTTCCGTCTACATTGGAAACGAAATGAACATTAAGTCGGGTGCGGTAATGCTTCAGTGCCTTACAAACCATTACCGGTCCCAAATCTGAACCTCCAATGCCAATATTCACAACATCGGTGATCACTTTGCCGGAAAATCCTTTATGTCTACCCGAAATCACTTCCTCGGAAAATTCTTTCATCTGGTCCAGCACCTTCTTTACGGCAGGCTTAATATTTTCGCCACTGACCAGGATTTCATCATCCGAAAAATCTCTTAGTGCTGTATGCAATACCGCACGCCCTTCCGTTTCATTAATGATATCGCCGGCAAACATCATCCGAATAGCTGACTTTAAACCACATTCTTCTGCTAAGTTTTGCAGCAGCTCGAAAGTTCTTTCATCAATCAGGTTTTTTGAAAAATCAAAAAGATAATTTTCTCTCTGGATGGAAAACTGTTTGAACCTATCGCGATTGTATTTGAAAAGCGTCCGGAGTTCAAAATCATTCCTGGAGAAATGTTCGCTCAGGGCCGTCCAGGCATTGGTTTGGGTAGGGTTAATCTTGGGCAGCATAGGTAAGGTTTTGATCACCCGGTCGGGTTTTAGAGCGCTAATTTACGGAAAATTGCACGGATGTAGAAAGCCAGAGAAAAACCTCCGGCATACTCGGCCGAAGGTTGGGAAGTGCACTGTTATTGAATTTCTGTTTCATTACTGATCGGAAAGTTCCTGTTTCTCGTGAATATCTGCTTTCTTTCTCCGGAGGAAATAGATAACTAAGGCGCCCAGAAGCAGTATAGGCCAAAGCGTCACCAACCCAACAATCAGTTTTTGGGTTAGATAAAAACCTTCCACAACAGCATTCTTTGTTTCGTAGACAAAATTTGATTTGTACTTATTGTCCGTGTTGCGGAGATTGGTAACCGCGATTTCAGCCACGCGTACATTGGGTTCCTTCAGCAAAATATCTACTGTGCTGTATTTTAGCCGGTCACTCATCTGCATATTGGAAATCTTCTGAAAGTTTCCCTCAGTCATATTCTGGTCTCCAAGTTTCACTTTGTCTTTAGCAGGCTTTATTTGGCTGATGTTTTTGGCGGTACTGTTTATCCTGTCCGCTTCCAGCTTGGCCAGTTCGATATTAGCTGTTACATCTTCAGCGAGGATGACCCTTGAATTCAGAAATACTTTGCGGTCGTTGATAAACTGCAGCAATGCACCAAGTTTTTCTGTGGGCACCCTAACCTGCATACTGTTCTCGGTTTGAAACTTTCGGAGCATCACCGCATTTTCATCACTCGTATTATAGGTTTCTTCGGAAACCACGCGGGAATGGAGTTGGCTGGAGGTCACAAAGCCTCCCATTTCCTGTAAGGACTTTTCAATCGCCACAGTAGCTTCGTAAACATCTTTCACCTCCATGTCTACATCGGCAGTTTTGACGAACTTCTTTCCTTCTACCTCCATCGTTGCGGCGGTAGAAATACTGTCTGAAACAGTTACTGCGCTGTTGGCAACAGGCATAGGTTCGTCGGCGCTGCCGGCGTACTCGCTTTTATTACATGCGGAGACCGTAAGGAGCATTATACTACCGAAAACGATTTTTGATTTCAAATTCTTCATAACATATTTTTTTTTGATTTGTTATCTCAAATTTGCTGTAGTATTACAAGAAACCTTTGTACATCACTACTATAACTTCTGTAAATCAGTCGGGGCTTGCAAAAAATTATAAATCAACTGTTTGTAAAATACTGGTGATAACATGACGGCGAAGTCCGATTTGTAAATTCAGATGAAAGTCAAAAAAATTGATGTGTGAGAATTAAATTGTTATCCATAAAAAGCCAAGAAGCCCATCAGATAATGAAGGGCTTCTTAGCTTAAAAAAAATGCAGTTACTTTTCCAGGGCAATTTCTATCACTTCACTCATGCGCTTTACATAACTGATCTTAAGATTTTTCAGGTAATCTTTTTTAATTTCCTCCACATCCTTACGGTTGGCATCACATAAAATAATGTGGGTAATGCCGGCGCGGGTTGCAGCAAGTAATTTTTCCTTAATTCCACCCACTGGCAATACCTTTCCGCGCAGGGTAATCTCGCCTGTCATGGCAAGATGAGGTCTGACCTTTTGGTTTTTGAAACTGGAAACAATGGAAGTAAGCATTGCGATCCCTGCAGAAGGACCGTCTTTAGGTGTGGCACCTTCGGGCACGTGTACGTGGATATTGTTTTTCTGCAGGTTTTCCGAAGGAATTCCCAATTCCTCATGCTTGGCCTTAATATATTCAAGAGCAATGGTAGCGGACTCCTTCATCACATTTCCAAGGTTTCCGGTCATCGTAAGGTTTCCTTTACCTTCACTCAGGATGCTTTCGATGAAAAGAATATCGCCGCCCACCTGTGTCCACGCAAGTCCTGTAACTACGCCCGGCACATCTGTAATTTCCGAGAGGCTTTTTGGTCGTGGTACGCCCAGGATCTCATCAATCTTCGCGATGGATATCTTAGGTTCGTACTCTTTTTCCATGGCGGTTTGCAGGGCCACCCATCTGGCTACCGCGGCAATCTGTTTTTCCAGACCACGTACGCCGCTTTCAGAGGTGTGCGCGTCGATGATATGTTTAAGTTCGGAATTACCCAGTTTGAAGGATTTTGCAGTAAGTCCGTTTTCTTCCTGCTGCTTTTTAATTAAATGTCTTTTAGCAATTTCCACCTTCTCTTCCAGTGTGTAACCGGCAATCTCAATGATCTCCATACGGTCCAGAAGCGGTCGCTGAACGGTGGAAAGTGAATTAGCGGTGGCAATGAACATTACCCTGGAGAGGTCGTAGCCCATTTCCAGGAAATTATCATAAAATGTATGGTTCTGCTCCGGATCCAAAACTTCCAGCAGTGCCGAGCTTGGGTCGCCATGTATTCCCTGACCGATTTTATCGATTTCATCCAGTACAATCACAGGATTGGAGGTGCCGGATTTTTTCAGGGATTGAAGTACACGTCCTGCCATCGCGCCAATGTAGGTTTTACGGTGTCCGCGGATTTCAGATTCATCATGCAGGCCACCGAGTGACAACCGTACGTATTTGCGGCCAAGTGCATCAGCAACCGACTTTCCCAGTGATGTTTTACCTACACCCGGGGGGCCCACCAAACATAAGATTGGCGATTTCATATTGTTCTTCAATTTAAGAACGGCCATGTGCTCCAGGATTCTCTTCTTGATATCGTCCAGTCCGAAATGGGCTTTGTCCAAAATCTTTTCAGCTTTATTGATGTCGAATACATCCTTTGTATAAGTATCCCAGGGAAGATCGGTAAAGAAATCGAGATAATTTCGCTGTACGTTGTAGTCCGGAGAGTTGGGATTTTGGCGCTGAAGCCTGTTCAGTTCTTTCTGGAAATGGTTTTCAACCTCCTCGCTCCATTTAACATTTTTCACCTTAAGCAACAGTTCCTCCACATCGGACTCGGGGCCTCCGCCCAGTTCTTCCTGTATGGTCTTCATCTGCTGGTTAAGGAAATAATCGCGCTGCTGTTTATCCAGGTCTTTGGATGTTTTTTGATGGATTTGATTACGGAGTTCCAGAATTCTGAAATCGTCGTGCATCATCTCATAGCAGTTCTGGGCTCTCTTCAGCAGGTTTTTTTCCTCCAGCAGGCTTTGCTTTTTGCTCGCGTTGAAATTTGCGTTTGCGCAAATAAAATTAAGGAGTTCTTTTAGACCCTGAATGTTCTTAATAGCGAAGTTAGCCGCATTAGGGATCCCGGGATCCAATGCGATAATTTTCTCTGCAAGATCCTTGATGTTTTCAATCAGGGCTTCAAATTCTTCCTTATTGCGGGCAACACTGTCTTTAAGCTTAGAGATCTCAGCTTTATAGTAAGGTTGGCTTGCCACAAACTGCTTTGTTTTAAACCTGCCATATCCTTTGGTGATCGCAGTAATATTGCCTTCGGGCAGTTTTATGATCTTTAAGATCTTCGCGTACGTGCCGATCTGGTATAAGTCGTCCTGCGCAGGATTGTCTACCGTAGGGTTTTTCTGGCTAATGATGCCAATGAAATCACCGCTTTGCTGTGCTTCTTCCAGCAGCTTAATAGAGTTTTTCCGGCCGGCAGTAATCGGGACAATCACCTTGGGAAACATTACCATGTTGCGGACAGGGAGAATTGGGAACACCGTTTGGTTGGAGTTAATTTCCGTTTCATCAAAATCCTTCAGGTTTATCTCTTCAGCTACAAGGCTGAAACCATCATCTAAAATATCATCAAAATCCATTTGCACTTATCTGTCTTTTTACTCCATGACAATCTGTCATTTCAGTCAGCAGCCATTCCGTAATCATAAAAGCAGAAGTTACAGGAAATACGGGACGGCAAACTGTATAGGCTGGTTTCCCAATTCCTGTGCCAATGAAATTTTCATAAAATAATACGGACAAAATTTCCTTCAGCCATGCTGGAAGGTTGTTCTTCCATAAAAATGATGCTATATTTCTCTCGTTTCTTAAAAATGTGTATTTTCGCTGACTGATAAAATATATATTACAATATAATGGCAATTTTAGGTGAAATTAGAAAACGACCGATTTTATTAATGGGAATCATCGCCCTGGCGC
>CAYXUO010000011.1:0-21489 GCA_964468335.1 uncultured Chryseobacterium sp.
GGAATGATTTACAAAGCGGCTTTCAATGGCCGGATTGATGAATTCCAGATGTGCCGTATCCATCTCACTTAAGAACCGTGAAGGTTCGGCATCGGTAATCTTGCCCCACTGAAACCTGGAAACGGCATAACTGAAGAAAGCCTGTTTTTCTGCACGCGTAAGTGCTACATAAAACAAGCGGCGCTCTTCTTCCAACTCCTCGCGGGTAGATGAACTCATGAAACTTGGGAAAAGGTTTTCCTCAAGGCCCACCAAATGGACTACCGGAAACTCAAGTCCTTTGGAAAGGTGAATGGTCATCAGTGAAACCTGGTCACCTTCCTCCTTCTTATCGTTTTGCGTATCGGCAGAAAGAGCGATATTCTCCAGGAAATTGGAAAGTGAGGGATCACCGTCTTCCAGCTGCTGCTGCTCCTCTATGAAACCCTGCATGGAGTTCATCAATTCCTGTACGTTCTCCAGACGTGAAATACCTTCGGGGGTCTGGTCGTCTTTCAGGAATTTTATGAGGCCGGTACGTTTGGCCACTTCATTGGCTACGGTATAAGATTTTTCTGGTTTCATCATTACCTGTAAGGCTTTAATCATCGCCCAAAAGTATGCAAGATTGGTCAGGAGTCCGTTATTCAGTCCGAGCAGCGGTGCGTACATGCCGAGATTTCCCAGAACAGTTGTGATGGAGACATTCTGCGAATCGGCAAAAACAATAAGCTTATTCTGTGTAGTCTCACCAATTCCACGCGCGGGATAGTTGATGATTCTTGAAAGTGCCTCGCCGTCATTTTCGTTGATGAGCAAACGAAGGTAAGCCACCAGGTCCTTCACCTCTTTACGCTGGTAGAAGGACAGTCCGCCATAGACACGGTACGGAATATTTTTCCTTCTTAAAGAATCTTCAAATGCACGGGTTTGCGAGTTGGTACGGTACAGAATGGCAAAATCCGTAAACTTACGCTGCTGCGTATTGTGCAGTTCCCAGATATTGGAGGCTACAAAGTTGGCTTCATCGGCATCGGAAAGCGAGCGGTACACCTTGATCTTGTCGCCTTCTTCATTGTCGCTGAATACATTTTTCTTAAACTGCTGTACGTTCTTTGAGATCACCACATTGGCCGCGTTCACAATATTCTGCGTGGATCGGTAATTCTGTTCCAGGGAAACCGTTACCGCATCGGGGTAATCTTTCTTGAAGTTCAGGATGTTGTGGATGTTGGCTCCACGGAAGGAGTAGATGGACTGCGCATCATCTCCCACTACACAGATATTCTCAAATTTGGAAGCCAAAGCCTTCACAATAAGGTACTGTGAGTGGTTGGTATCCTGATACTCATCGACCAAAATATAGCGGAAGCGGTCCTGGTATTTGGATAGTACTTCCGGAAACCGGGTTAATAATTCATTCGTCCTTAAAAGAAGGTCGTCAAAGTCCATGGCACCGTTGCGGTAGCAGGCATCCACATATTTCTGGTAAATAAGGCCCATGTGCTTCATATTGGCGCGCTCATCATTTTCAATGAGTTCGGGATTCGCCAGATAAGCCTTTACTGTAATCAAATTGTTCTTATAATTGGAAATCCGGGCCATCACCTTTTTGGGTTTGTAAAGGTCGGCGTCTATATTGGCGTCTTTCAACACCTTTTTCAGCACATTCAGCGAGTCCTGGGAATCGTAAATGGTGAAATTGGAAGGATAGCCCAAATAGTGAGCTTCGCTGCGCAGGATTCTGGCAAATACAGAGTGAAAAGTCCCCATCCAGAGGGAACGCGCTTCACTCTGCCCCACCACTTTTGCAATCCTTTCCTTCATTTCCTTGGCGGCTTTGTTGGTAAAGGTAAGCGCGAGGATATGAAAGGGATCCACCAGATTGGTGATCAGGTGGGCAATACGCATGGTAAGCACACGCGTTTTACCGGACCCCGCGCCAGCAAGGACCATAAGCGGACCTTCCAGGGTGGTAACGGCTTCATACTGTGCTTCATTCAGTCCTTTCAAATAATCCATTGGAGCAATACTTTTTTTGGGGGACACAAATTTACGGAAAATTTATGCCTGCTGCTATATACAAAATGCCCTTTGAAAATCAAAACTTCAAAGGGCTTAAGAATAAGAGATTAGTGGTCAATTTAATTCAACAAAGGAAAAACCTCACGTTCAAGCATACGCTCTTCACTTTCATAACTTCCGTTTGCCAATTTTCGGTAATCAGTAAAGTTGTCGGTCACCTTCAGCACTTTTCCCGTGGAATCAGCGACGATAAACACGCCATAACCAGGATTAAACATCTTTTTTTTGGATGAGATATCTGCAATAAAACTGCTGTTCCGCTTTCGGGTTCCACCGGTGTAGGCTTCATCTTTCAGGATAAGGATCTTTGCTTCCGGCGCGTGTTTCCTTATAAAATCAATTCCGCCCGGCATCATTTTATCCTGTTCCGATTCCATTATCAAAACAAAAACAGCGGCGTTGAACCGTTTCTCCAGATCGAGAACCATGGGCATCTTTTGCCTGCAGGGTGCACACCAACTAGTGAATGTATAAAAAACAGTAGTAGGCCTGTCCGCATTTTTAGCGATGCAGGACAAATCTTTAATATCCACTTTAAGAATGTTGACACTTTTCAAAGTTTGAAGGTCGCAGCCCCTGGTAACTTGTGAAATCAGAAGGGAGAACTGAGCTATAAAGGCAAATATCAATAATTTTTTCATCAATAATTTTTTCATCAATTAATATTCAAATATTTAGAAAGGTATATGTTTATCCAAATGTATATCTATTTGATTAAATAACAATTATAGTGATATTAAAGGTCATAGATGCCAAAAATAAAGAAATGCGGTGGGAGCTTCGACTTTGGTCTCAATAAAAAAAACTTACTGGTAAACGTAATATCTAATGCTTATCCTCGAAATAAAGCCAAAAAAAATAAAGCCCCTTTCGGAGCTTTATTTAGAGTATGATGATAAAAACAGCTTATGCCAATTTAACATTTACTGCGTTCATTCCTTTGTTTCCTTGTTTAACTTCAAAAGTTACTTTGTCGTTCTCACGGATTCTGTCGATAAGTCCGGTTGTGTGTACAAAGATGTCTTCTCCGCCGTTTGATGGAGTGATGAATCCGAAACCTTTAGTTTCGTTGAAAAATTTTACTGTGCCTTCTTGCATGGTATTGATATTAAAAAATTATTGTATTCTATTTTATGATCTGAATGTTTACTGCTGAAAAACCTTTTGGAGATCTTTCTTTTTCAAAGGAAACTTTATTCCCTTTTTTTACCTGGTGCGCACAGTTATTCTCGTGAAAGAAGATGTTGTCCTTGGTACTGTTTTCTGTAATGAAGCCGTATCCTTTATCACTTAGGAAGGTTACGATTCCGGTCTTTACAAGCTCTTCAGCTTCAATCGGAGCGGCCCCTAACTGGATATCCTCTGCATTAATCTCTATTTTTTCCTGGTCTTCAGGTCTTGTTTCGGTTAGTTGTCCGTTTGCATCTACATAAACCAACATATCGTCCAAACCTTTACCTTTGTTGTTGTTGGTTTTACGCTCTTCACGCTTCTGCGCTTTTTCTTTTGCTTTCTGAATTTTTTTCTTAAAATTTTCTTTTTTTGAGAAAGAATCTGCCATAAATGATAATCGTATATTATTGTTTTAAAATTGTCCTTTTTCCGTTACACTGTTTTACGGATCGCGTTTTCAAATATAAATTAAAACGGATTTTTTTAACTGATTACGGAGACTGAACAAAATCAATCAATGGAAATATGGCTAAAAAACGGCGGCTGTTAGTGCGAAAACTGAGAGAAAAAAATACTAATTCTAAACTGCAACAGAAGAAGCAAAGGCGTTGACCCGTTCTAATTGTGGTGCAAATATACAACTTATTTTATTACAAATAATAATTTGAAAACTTTCTGCAAAAAATCCGTAAAAAAGAGTCACAAACTTTGCGAAAATGAAAAAGAGATTCAATTATCTTCTTTATCCAAAATTATTTATTGATGTCAGAATCCGGATTAAAATACCTCCACACAAAGCCTCCCCGGGACTTTCCCAGTATTTCTTCAAGTGTTTCCAGTGGTGCTTCCTTAATGCGCTTTACCGATTTCAGTTTGGAGAAAAGTAATTCAATAGCTTTATCACCAATTCCGGGAATTTCCTCCAGTTCACTCTTAATTGTTGAGTTTTTGCGCCTCGTGCGGTGATGTTTCAGCCCGAAACGGTGAGCTTCGTCCCTAACCCGCTGCAGAATTTTAAGGGTTTCCGACTTTTTATCCAGGTAGAGCGGGATGGAATCCTCCGGAAAGAAAATTTCCTCCAGACGTTTTGCAATTCCAATGACGGTAATCTTACCATAAAGCCCCAAAAGTTTCAGGCTTTTTACTGCAGATGAAAGCTGACCTTTGCCACCGTCAATTAATATAAGTTGCGGCAGTGGCTCGTTCTCATCCAGCAAACGGCGGTAGCGGCGGTAAATTACCTCCTCCATACTTGCAAAATCATTGGGCCCCTCCACAGTCTTCACATGGAATATGCGGTAATCAGCTTTGCTGGGCTTGCCGTTCTTAAACACTACACATGACGACACCGGATTGGTTCCCTGAATATTTGAATTGTCAAAACCTTCAATATGGCGGGGTTCTTCCGGCATTCGCAGGAGCTTCTGCATCTCGGCCATAATGCGGTTCGTATGCCTTTCGGGATCTACAATCTGCACCTGCTTCAGTTTTTCAATCCGGTATTCCTTGGCATTTTTTTCGGAGAGTTCCACTATCCTTTTCTTGTCACCCACTTTGGGAACAATGAGCTTTACGCCAGGAATCTCAAAATTGAGCTGGAAAGGCAGCAGGATCTCCACACTGTCCGAGTTGAACTTCTGACGGATTTCCACAAGTGCCTGCTCCAGAATATCCTCGTCCGATTCCTCAATTACTTTTTTAATCTCGATCGTGTAACTCTGGATAATGCTTCCGTTCTGGATCTTGAAGTAATTCACATAAGCAGCCGTTTCGTCACTGGTCATCCCGAAAACATCCACATCATTGATATTGGGGTTTACCACCGTGTGTTTAGACTGATAACTCTCCAGGAGGTCCAGCCTTTCCTTCACCATCTGGGCGCTTTCGAACTCCAGATTTTCGGCGTAGGCCTGCATTTCATCCACAAGATAATTACGTGCCTGGCGGAAATCTCCTTTAATTATCCCCCTGATGGCATCGATCTTCTTATCATAAGCTTCCTTAGACTCCAGCATTTCGCAGGGACCTTTGCAGTTTTTGATATGATATTCCAGACAGACCCTGTATTTACCTTCAGCAATCTTGGGCGGCGCAAGGTTCAGGTTGCAGCTTCGGAGTTTGTAGATGCTGCGCACCGTATCCAGCAGCACGCGCGCAGGCCTAACCTTTGCGAAAGGCCCGTAATACTCCGAACCGTCTTTAATCATGGTACGCGTCATGAAAATTCTTGGAAAATCTTCGTTCTTGATACAGATCCACGGATAGGTTTTATCGTCCTTCATCATCACGTTGTAAAACGGCTGATGTTCCTTTATAAGATTGTTCTCCAGCAGCAGTGCGTCATACTCACTGGGCACGATGGTGGTTTCCAGGCGGAAGATCTTCGCTACCATAATGCGGGTACGGTAACCGGAAAGGTTCTTGTTGAAATAACTGAGTACGCGGTTCTTCAGGTTTTTGGCCTTACCCACATAAAGCAGTTGCCCGTTCTTATCATAATAACGGTAAACGCCGGGATCTGAAGAGAGGGTTTTTAACTGAAGTTCGAGCTGTGGATTCACAGGTTCAAAAATAGGGAAAACTTTAGAGAACTTTTCTTATCATCAAAAAACCGTACTTTTAAGACCAAATTTTATTACTCATGATTTACGGAATAGATACATTCACTATCCATAATATTTTAGAAATAGCCAAAAATCCGCTATTGGCCCAACTTAGCGACCAATCCCGGCAGCAAATACTTCAGTCCCAGCGCAATGTACGGGAAATC
Organism: uncultured Chryseobacterium sp.; assembly: GCA_964468335.1. Lineage (GTDB taxonomy): Bacteria > Bacteroidota > Bacteroidia > Flavobacteriales > Weeksellaceae > Marnyiella. Next base: position 6,008 of record CAYXUO010000011.1, read on the forward strand.
GTAGAGTCCAACAGAACTGTTTACGGCATCAATACAGGTTTTGGGCCACTCTGCGATGTAAAGATTTCCGAGGAGGAAACCGCACAGCTTCAGCACAACCTGATCATCTCTCATGCAGTAGGTGTGGGCAAACCGATTGACAGGGAACTTTCCAAGATTATGATGATCGCCAAGGTTCATGCACTTTCCCGCGGATTTTCCGGAGTTACCCTGGAGGTAATTGAAAGGATGATCCTGATGCTTGAAAAAGACATCATTCCATGTGTTCCGGAACAGGGTTCTGTGGGCGCGTCCGGCGACCTCGCGCCACTTGCGCATATGGTACTGCCACTTTTAGGCCTGGGCCAGGTTTGGGAAAACGGAGTTCCCGTTGCGACTGCTGATGCATTGAGCAGACATGGATTACAGCCACTTAAGCTTGGACCAAAAGAAGGTCTTGGACTTATTAACGGTACCCAGTTTATCCTGGCACATGCAATAAAAGGACTGGAGAAAATGGAATATCTGCTGGATCTGGCGGATGTTACGGCCGCGATGTCGCTGGAGGCTTACCGGGGCTCGGCCAGCCCGTTCCGCAAAGAACTGCATGAAATCCGTCCCTTCGCCGGCAGCCAGAAAGTGGCCGCAAGGATGATCAGACTGCTTGAAAATTCGGACAACCTGAAATCGCATGAATTCTGCGACAGGGTACAGGATCCCTACTCTTTCCGCTGCATCCCTCAGGTACACGGCGCCAGCCGCAATGCCTTTGAACATCTGAAAGACCTTGCCGAGACTGAGCTTAATTCAGTTACAGATAATCCAATTGTATTAAGTGCTGAAGAAACCATTTCCGGCGGAAATTTCCACGGACAGCTCCTGGCTCTCCCGCTGGATTATGCCACACTGGCTGCCGCTGAACTTGGAAACATCTCAGACCGCCGGAGTTACCTGCTGCTTGAAGGAAAATTTGGATTGCCAAGACTGCTTACCGAGAGTTCGGGCCTGAATTCGGGCTTTATGATTCCTCAGTACACAACCGCAGCATTGGTTACAGAAAATAAAACGCTTTGTTTCCCGGCTTCTGCGGACAGTATCCCGACCAGCCTGGGCCAGGAGGATCACGTTTCCATGGGCAGTATTTCCGGCCGAAAATTTAACCAGGTACTGGACAATCTTGTAAATATACTTGCTGTGGAGCTTATGTTTGCGGCACAGGGTCTGGAGTTCAGACGTCCGGCAGTTTGCTCACCGATAGTAGAAGAAAACTACAGCATTCTGCGTTCAAAAGTACCCATGCTTGAAGACGACCGACTCATAGGTGAGGATATGCTGCAGATTGCACAACTGATCCGTGACCGTAAATTTATTGTTAATTAGATACTGCAAAAATTTGCCCGGGCTGTAACAATTCAACAATCATAATTACTAATTTTATATAAATAAATTAATTTCATGAAAAGAAGAATACTATCTGCTGCTGCAGTTGCTTTTGTAAGCATGATGCTTAATGCACAGCAAATCAAGTTCGAAGAGTATAAGCTGCCTAACGGAATGCATGTGATCCTGCATCAGGATAACACTGCTCCGGTAGTAACAACAGGTGTTATGTACCACGTAGGTGCTAAGGATGAGGATCCGGGAAGATCCGGCTTCGCACACTTTTTTGAGCACCTTCTTTTTGAAGGAACCGCAAACATCAAGCGTGGAGACTGGTTTAAAGTAGTATCCTCCAACGGTGGAACAAACAATGCCAATACCAGCAACGACCGTACTTATTACTATGAAACTTTCCCTTCCAACAATGAACAGCTTGGCTTGTGGATGGAAGCTGAAAGACTTAGAAGCGGTGTGATTAACCAGATTGGTGTAGACACCCAGCGTGAAGTTGTAAAAGAAGAGAAGCGTTTGCGTATGGATAACCAGCCTTACGGTAACATCATGACGGCACTTCAGACCAACCTTTTCTCCAAGCACCCATACCGCTGGACTACCATTGGTTCCATGGAAGACCTGAATGCTGCAAAACTGGAAGAATTCCAGAATTTCTACAAGAAATACTACGTTCCTAATAACGCTGTGCTTGTAGTAGCTGGCGATATTAAACCTGAGCAGACTAAGAAATGGATACAGGAGTATTACGGAAGCATTCCTAAAGGAACTGTTTATCCTAAAAACTACGCGAAGGAGGATCCAATTACAACTCCAAAAGAAGTAACGGTTACAGATAAAAACATCCAGCTTCCTGCTTATGTATTTGCTTACAGAACACCAGGTGCCAAGGAGCGTGATGCTTATATCCTGAATATGGTTTCAGCGTATCTGAGCGCAGGAAAATCGTCTGTACTTTACAAAAAACTTGTGGATGAGGAGAAAAAAGCTCTTCAGGTTCAGGCTTTCAGCCAGGGACTTGAAGATTACGGAATCTTCGGATTCTTCGCGATCCCAATGGGAGCTACTTCCAAGGATGTTCTTCAGAAAGACATCGATGCCGAGATCAAGAAAATGCAGACCAGCATGATTTCAGAAGAGGATTATCAGAAACTTCAGAATCAGTTCGAGAACAACTTTGTGAATTCTAACTCTTCCATCCAGGGAATTGCGCACTCACTGGTTCACAATTATATGCTGATGGGAGATACCAACCTCATCAACAAAGAAATTGATATCTACCGTGGGATTACACGTCAGGACATTATGAATGCCGCTAAGAAATACCTTAGCCCAAACCAAAGAGTGGTTCTGAACTACGTTCCTGAATCTAAGTAACAGCTGAATTTACCCGGTAAAATCAAACAAAAAATTAAAATTCTTATGAAATTCAACGTTAAATATATCGCTGTCGCATTTCTTATTTCAGGAATGGTGAGCGCTCAAAAAATTGACATCAACAAAATGCCGGTGGCAGGACCAACCCCGGTCATCAACATTGCCCAACCCAAGACTTTCACATTGAAGAACGGTCTTACGGTAATGGTGGTTGAAAATAACAAACTGCCGCGCGTAAGTGCAACCATATCCATGGACAGACCACCTTATTATGAAGGTAATATAGTTGGGGTAAGCCAGATTATGGCTGATCAGATTGGTGAGGGTACTGCTAAAATGAGTAAGGATGCCTTTAACAAAAGAGTAGACTATCTTGGTGCAAGCCTTAACTTCTCTTCCGGAGGTGCTTTTGCAAATTCACTGTCCAAATATTTCCCTGAAGTTCTGGGGATGATGTCTGATGCCATCATCAATCCTAAATTTTCTGCTGAAGAAGTAGAGAAATCCAAGGAAAGAATGATTGAAGGTTTGAAGACTGAGGAGAAAAGTGCTGACGCGATTGCCTCCAGAGTTTCCAACGCAGTAATCTACGGAAAGAATACATCCAGAGGTGAATTTGAAACAGAAGCTTCCATAAAAGCGGTAACGCTGGCCGACGTTCAAAACACTTTCAAGAAGCATTACGCTCCGGACAATGCTTACCTTGTAATCGTTGGGGACGTAAAATTTGACGAGGTTAAGAAGCTTGTTGAGAAAAACTTCAGCGGCTGGAAGAAATCCAACACGAAATATGCAGCTCTTGAGCCTGCGTCCAACGTTACAGCAACACAAATCGATATCGTAGATGTACCTACAGCGGTGCAGTCGGTGATCAGCGTTAACAATCTTCATGACCTGAAGATGAATGATACCAGATATTTTGCCGGTGCAATTGCGAACTACATCCTTGGTGGCGGTGGCGAAGCAAGGTTATTCATGAACCTTCGTGAGAAGAATGCCTTTACCTACGGAGCTTATTCTTCGCTTTCTACAAGCAAATATTCACCAATGTTTTCCGCATCTTCCAGCGTACGTAACGAAGTTACAGACAAGGCAGTGAAGGAATTCATGAACGAATTGAACGGTATTTCCAAGGTAACTCCGGAAGAATTGGCCAACGCCAAAGCGAAGCTGAAAGGTGACTTTATCCGTTCCCTTGAAAGACCTGAGACCATAGCAAGATTTGCCGTGAGCACAAAGACTCAGAATCTTCCGGCTGATTTCTATACCAATTATCTGAAATCTATTGACAAAGTAACAGCGGCAGACGTTTCCAATGCTGTAAAAGCTACAATTTTGCCAAACAGATCAAGAATTTTCATCGCAGGTAAAGCTGCTGACATCTCGGAAGGACTTGAAAAACTGGGTTACCCGGTAAAGTACTATGACAACCAGGCTAATCCGGTTGCAAAACCGGTTGCAAAAGTTGTAGACGCAAGTATTACGCCTGCTGCTGTTGCAGACAAATATATCGCTGCAATTGGAGGTTTGGCTAACGTGCAGAAGGTAAACTTCATTACCACCAATGCTACTGCAAAAGTACAGGGTATGGACCTGGCGCTGAAACTGATTCAGGGCAAAGGTGCAAAGACCTTTATGGATGTGCAGATGATGGGCAACACTGTTCAGAAAATTGTATTTGACGGGAAGACAGGTTATATGGAGGCTCAGGGTCAAAAAATGCCTCTGCCTGCTGAAACGGCAGCAGAAATGGCTATGGACACGGAACTTTTCCCGGAACTTACATTCGCAAAGTCATCAGACTTCACAGTAGCAGGTATCGAGAAGAACAATGGCGAAGATGCTTATGTTGTAAAAGGCAAGAATGCGACTTATTATTACAGCACCAAAACCGGCCTTAAGACGGGTGAGGTAAAAACACAGAGCGGACAAACCATTCCAATTACCTGGGGAGATTATAAGGAGGTAGCAGGCGTTAAAATGCCTTACGCTTTCACCCAGAACATTGGTGGCATGGATGTAGAGTTTAAAGTAAATTCTTACCAGGTAAACCAGGCAACTGCAGCTGATTTTAAATAAAAATCACATTTATAAATACTGAAACGGTGGCATATGCTGCCGTTTTTTTATTGAATTCCTTTTAACCTGCAAATAATTCAAGATATCGTACAGTTATTTTGCAGTTCACTAAAAATAAGTTAAATTTGCCAACTCTAAAACTGTTATAATTCAATGGATACGATATTTACTTTGTTCATGGTATTAATCATGATAGCCTGTGTTCTTCTGGTGATTATCATCATGGCTCAAAATCCTAAAGGCGGCGGCCTGTCTTCTACGTTCGGTGGCGCATCTTCGGCACAGTTCGGAGTTCAGCGTACGAATGACTTTATGGAAAAGGCCACCTGGTCACTGGGAATTACAATTGTAGTCATTTCTATGCTTAGTGTAATCCTTACGGCAAAACCAAAAGTAAATACAGCGGTACCTGCAAGGACTGAAGCACCAGCTCAAACAGCACCGGCTCAAAGTACTCCTGCTCCGGTTCAGGCTCCGGTTCAGGCTCCGGCGGGCAACTAACTGAAAATAATTTATTTTTCATATGATAAAGGTTCGGGAATCCCGAACCTTTATTTTTTATTCCAGTAACTGTCCTGGTCTTCTGTAAGAAGACAGGAAATCCAGGAGTCCAGGGACATCATCTCTAAAACCTGCGGGTCAAGGGAGCGAAAGCCAGTTTCTAAAAATCCCTCAGGAATAATCACCTCATCCCGGGAAATTACCAGGATATTGCGGTCATCATAGAAAGGATAGTTACTGACATCCGGATTGGTGGTTACAAGCTTCTTACCGGCGGCCAGTACCTCGAAACTACGCATTGTGAGTCCCTGCTGATAGGGCTTATTGATGTCCAGCACAGATTTAGTCCGGTGATAGTAAGCAACAATTTCAGCATGACTCATTTTTTTGAAACTCACTTTCTTTACATCAAACTTCCTGAAGTTAGGATCAAAAATCCTTTTCAGCCAGAAGGCCGTAAGACCAGGTGCGTAGTAATAAAAAAAAGTACTGAGGCCCAAAGTCTCACAAACTGTCCTGACCTTTTCGCCCAGAATATACCTGTCTGAATGGGCAGTGCCTATAAAGACCATATCCAGTTCCGGATCTGCTGAAGTTGAGGCTGAGGAAAGGTAGGTGTCCACAAAGAAAAGGGGACGGAAATGCATCTCATACTGTTCCGCATCTTTGGGATCGAAAGTAAATTTCCGATCGAAAAAAGGCAGGATTTCTAAAAAACGAGGATGCTCGACCATTGAATCAAAAGTGTAACAGACGGACTGCATCCTGGGATTGCGAAATTTTATTTCCTTAAGGAAAAACAGAGGTACAGCCTCTCCTTTTATAAGCAGGAAATAATCATATTGTTTTGCAGCGGTTTCGGCAAGGATTTTCCGGTAATACCTGTTTATCTTACGTTGCAGAAGTTTGGGCCGGACACGGATTATTCCACGGTGCCACACTGAATTGGCAGGCCTGTCATCAAAAAAATCAACCTCAGCACCCAAGTTTTGAAGACGCGCTGCGATTGCCTTTTCGTAATCGAAAAATCGCACTGAGATAAGCAATATTTTTTTATCCTTCAGATTCATATTCCGGTTCAATTTTTTCAGAAAAGGAGTTTTCGGGCTTTCATTTCTTCTACAGACTGTTCCAGACGGTTATCTTTAAGGTTTTGCTTAAGTACCCAGGAGCAGAAGCGGTTTAGTCCTTCTTCCAGTGAAACTTCTGCACTAAAGCCCAGGATACTTTGAGTATGGGTCATATCCGCAAAATTATGCCTGATGTCACCCAAGCGAAAGCGGCCGCTTATTTTAATCGGCACGTCTGCATTATAGCTTTTTCTGAGGTTCTGAGCTATATCCATGACGCTTGTAGCTATACCTGAACCTACATTCAGGATATTGTTCTTTGCCGTACTGTTTTCCAGTGCTAAAATCGTGGCCCGTACTGCATCGTCAATGTAAATAAAATCACGTGACTCCACACCATCTTCGAATACCTCTACAGGTTTTCCCTGAAGCATCTGGTTCGAGAAAACGGAGAGGATGCCGGTATACGGATTCAGCAGCGACTGCCCTGCACCGTAAACATTCTGGTACCTAAGCGCCACAGCATCTATGTCCACAGATTGGCAAACAGACATGACCATCTGTTCCTGAGTCTGCTTGGTTACTCCGTAAACAGACGCAGGATTGAGTTTTGAATTTTCATCAGTAGGAAGAGGCCTCAGGATTTTGCCGTCCTCATATCTTACCTCAAAATCCCCGGCAGTCATTGCCTCAGGCGACCTGGATCCCGGATATACCGGCCCAAGAGTAGGATGCTGGTATTTGCCCTCGCCATAAACAGCTCTGGAGGAGGCTACCAGAAACTTTTTCACAGAGTGCTTCTCATTAACAAGGCAATCCAGCAAATTTGCCGTTCCCGAAACATTTACCGCTGCATAACGGCTTATCCTGTACATAGACTGGCCGGTTCCTGTTTCAGCAGCCAGATGTATCACAGCATCCTGGTTACGCAGCGCCTCACGGCAGTCTGCTAAACTGGTAACATCACCGCTTAAAAAGCGAACTTTGTCTTTAATCCGGTTCCACAGATAGGAATCGCGGTTCGGATCTTCACCGTGCACCTGGGGTAAAAGATTATCCAGAACCGTGACTGAATATCCTCTGCTTATAAGTGCAAGTGCCAGGCTGCTGCCTATGAATCCGGCACCGCCGGTAATAAGAATATTTTTCAACTTGGTTTATTGTTTTTCCCAGATTTGTGTTTCGGGATTATACTTCCTGATAATTTTGGCCGGTGCGCCAGCCAATACCGTGTAATCCGGGTAAATCCCGCGTACCACAGAGTTTGCACCAACAACGCACTGCTTACCAAGTACCGTTCCCGCCATAATTGCCGCGCCCATTCCGATAAAGCAGTTTTCACCAATCACAGTATCTTTTACATGTATCCGCTGCTTTACTACATGTTCACCCAGGGCCGTGTAGTCGTGGTCTATATTTGTGATGAAGACATTAGCCAGAATAAGGGAGCTTTTGCCAATTTCCAGCCTTCCGGCCGAGGTAATATGTACATTCTGTGAAATTACAACATCATCACAGATCTTTATAGTCCCCCCTTCCTGGGTTTCCATGCGAAGGTGTGGGAAAATCCTGACTTTGCGGCCTATAAAAACATGTTTAATGCCTTTCAGGAAAATAGGTTTGCCCAAATACGAAGGCAATCCGAATTTACCGAAAAACGGCATGTAGCATATAGCCCTAAGGCCCCAAAACAGTTTATAGATCATAATCTTGCTCGTACAGGCCTGAACCAGTATTTGATTTTTGAAAATACAAAATAAAATAGATATTCCGCAAGATTGATTCTGCCGCTTCTGTACATTTCCGATAAATTCTTCTGAATTCCTTTTTCCATACCCTCTAAATTTGCAGAAAGACCCGACGCGCCAAATGATTTTTTCCCATTTCCTGCAAAAACGAATACTTCAGGCAACAGAAACATTCTGTTATGTTCGGTAACACGCATCCAATAATTCGCATCTTCAGAATATCTCTGCTTTTCGTCAAAAAAACCGGTGTTTTCCAGAATATCTCTTCGGAATATGGCTGTGGAAGTTTGTCCTGTTACTTGCAGCAGCAATTTTTTTAAATTGATCTGTACCAGATTACTGTCATTTATCCTATAAGGAAACCTCACGCGCTCCCTGTTCCACAAAGTCGTCAGAAAATCAACTTCCAGACTTTCATCTGTGAGAATTTTCATTTGAGCCTCTGTCTTATCCGGCAGCCATTCATCATCGGCATCCAGCAGAGCAATATAATCGCCCTTCGACCTTTCCATTGCCACATTCCTGGCTTTTGAGACGCCTTGATTATGCTGATGAATAAGGGTAATATCCAATCCGGGATTTCGAGCCATGTAGTCCTGTACGACCTCCGCACCCAGGTCCGTAGATCCGTCATTTACGATAATGATCTCAAAATTTCCCGTCCAGGTTTGGGCCTTCACCGAGTCCAGGCATTTTACGATGCTCTGTTCCGAGTTGTACATGGGAATAATTACCGAAATCATCATGTTAATGTACGAATATCCTGCTTAAACAATGGGTTTTCGCTAATCCTTTTCGTTGTAAGGAACACGGTTCTGTATGGACCGCCCAAGCGAAATCTCATCCGCATACTCCAATTCATCGCCGACAGATATTCCGCGGGCTATGGTAGAGAAATTAACTTTGAGATGTTTGAACTTTTTGTAGATATAATAAGTGGTGGTATCTCCCTCCATTGTCGCGCTCAAAGCGAAGATAAGTTCTTTTACAGATCCGGTCTCCAGTTTGCGTTCAATAGCCGGTATGTTCAGTTGGTTGGGTCCTATTCCTTCCATAGGGGAAATCTTGCCTCCCAGTACGAGATATCTGCCTCTAAATTTACCGGTATTTTCAATAGCCATTACATCGCGTACATCTTCCACAATGCAGAGCACTTCATCATTCCTTTTAGGATTGGAGCAAATCTCACAAACTTCAGCATCTGAAAAATTATGACATTCCCGGCAGTATTTAATATCTGTCACCAGCTTCTGCAGAGAATCGCCGAGGATTATGGCCTGGCTTTCAGGCTGCCTCAGCAAATGCAGGGCAAGCCTGAGGGCTGACTTCTTACCGATACCGGGAAGTCCGGAAATCTCCTCTACGGCCTTTGCCAATACTTTACTGGGGTACTCCATTCAACAAAAATAAAATTTATAAGCACAAGGTGCAAATCAGGCCTCTTTTAATATCTTTGACCAAACAGACCGTATGCTCAAAAACCTGAATTACCCTCTTGATTTTAAATTTAAGATCACTACCCTATCCAGCGATTTCAATATTACCGACAGTAACGGAAATTATGTAGCCTATGTACGGCAGAAAATGTTTAAACTTAAGGAAGATGTAATTGTCTTTAACAATGAAAACAGGACTGAGGAACTTTTCAGGATTAAAGCCAACCAGTGGATTGATTTTAGTGCTTCCTATGCCATAAGCGACCAGAAAACAGGCCGCGATTTTGGAAATTTGTCCCGCAGAGGCATGCGCTCTCTTTGGAAATCGCAATACGATATTGCAGATCACAATGGCCAGACCAGATATCAGATCAATGAGGATAATGGCTGGATAAAAGTGCTGGACGGCATTGTGGGCGAAATTCCGATTATAGGCATGCTTTCCGGTTATTTTCTGAACCCTTCTTACACCGTAAAGGACAATGGTGGCAGAGAGTACTTCCGCCTTAAGAAAATGCCCTCACTTTTCGGGCGTAAATTCCAGTTGGACCGCCTGATCGACATTGCCGATGAGGACGAAGCTCTGGTAATACTAAGTTTCCTGATGATGGTACTTCTGGAAAGAGAGCGCGGTTAATCGCTGCTATTGCGAACAGGTTTGCCTTGTACTGTCGCCTTTATCAGTTTCCCTGATCACTAAATTGCCGGCACCTGCGAAACACTTGTCCCTGAAGCAACCGACAGGAGTATCTTCTTATTTATTATCTTTGTGCATACAGCTCCAATTCTAAAAAGATGACATTGAACAGCAAACATTTTCTTCTGGGTTTATTTACCCTTGTAACTTTACATTCCTGTAAAAAAGAATATACAGACGTTTCAACCAGTCCAACAACCGATACCACTACAACCGTTTCTATAGAACCCGCAGACCCTGAAGTTGTAGCGAAATCAATGCTGCAGACTTTTGCGATGCCACCGGAAGTGGAAGGCTGCTCCTGCTATTTTTCCAAAAGTCAGGAGGAGTACGATAATGAGCAGTTTGTTTATGTAGATGACTACGGCAACAGCGCATACATCAAGCTGGAAGGCAAAATGATAAAAATCCCAATGGAGGAAGGAGATTTTGACCCGTCTAACTTCAACAAAGTTATTGAAGACTCCGATTATAAGATCAGTATGAGCGGTAGAAAAACCAGTGAGCAGGATGAAACCATGATGTTTCAGGGAAAGCTAACGGTTTATATCAAGAAAGAAGACCGAACCATTACGACGCCCATCTTTGGTGAGTGCGGCTGCTAACCGTTTTTTTCCTTCTCGTTTTTTCAGTTCAGCTGGTTTCAGCATTCAACCTTAAATAAAAATAAAATAATATGGACATTACTCAAATAGAACCGCAATCCGTCTGGAAAAATTTTGCTGCACTTAACGCCGTGCCCAGACCTTCCAAAAAAGAGGAGCGTGTTATAGAATTCATGAAGAACTTCGGCGAAAAGCTGGGGCTTGAAACTATGGTGGACGAAGTAGGCAATGTGATCATTAAAAAGCCTGCGACTGCCGGAATGGAAGACCGTAAAACCGTGGTTTTACAGTCCCACCTGGATATGGTACATCAGAAGAACTCCGATGTTAACTTTGATTTTAACAGTCAGGGAATTGAAATGGAGGTAGATGGTGACTGGCTGAAGGCCAAAGGAACCACTTTGGGTGCGGACAACGGCCTGGGCGTTGCCGCCATAATGTCCGTACTGGAAAGTACAGATATCGCACACCCGGCAATTGAAGCCCTTTTCACGATTGATGAAGAAACCGGAATGACCGGAGCCATGGGTCTGAAACCCGGCACATTGCAGGGCGAAATCCTACTGAACCTGGATACCGAGGAAGATGATGAAATAGACATAGGCTGCGCCGGCGGAATAGACGTAACTGCATCACAAACCTACTCACTGGAAAGCGCAAATGGTCAGATGGTTAAGATTGAAATCAAAGGACTTCAGGGCGGTCATTCCGGTATGGACATTCATAAAGGATTTGGTAACGCGAATGTGATTCTGGGCAGACTTCTGTACACAGGTATTGCTAATGAAAACATCCAACTAATCAGCATCGATGGTGGCGGACTGCGAAATGCAATACCGCGTGAGGCGATGGCCATATTATCCGTACGTAACTCTGTAGAGTTCATAGAGCAGGCTACAGAACTTAAAGAAGCCATTCTGGAAGAGTTAGCCAATGTTGAGAAGGATCTTCACATCAATATTGAAACATTTTCCAGCACCGAAAAAGCAATTTCTGAGGAGGATTCCCGCAGGATTATCCTTGCACTGAAATCTGCGCACAACGGTGTGTACCGCATGAGCCCGGACGTTGCGGATTTAGTAGAAACCTCAAACAACGTGGCAAGAGTTGAACTGAAAAACGGCTTACTTAAAATTTTAAACCTGTCCCGCTCTTCTGTAGAATCTACAAAATATGCAGTAGCCGAGCAGCTGAAATCAGTATTTGAGCTTGCAGGAATGGAAGTTGAATTCAGCGGGTCTTATCCCGGCTGGAAACCAAAACCGGGTTCCGATATCGTGAAACTGATGGAACAGATATACGAAAGGGATTTCGGCTCTAAGCCTCACGTTGTGGCCTGTCATGCCGGTCTGGAATGCGGCATCATTGGCGCCAATTATCCCGAAATGGAAATGGTGAGTTTCGGACCCACCATCCGCGGGGCACACTCGCCGGACGAAAGGGCAAACATCCCATCCGCCCAGAAATTCTGGAGTTTTTTGAAAGAGATTTTAAAGGAAGTTCCCAAGAAATAAAACCAACTAAATAAAATGAATATCCAAAACGCGCGAGTGTTTTGGATATTTTTTTGCACCTCATCTAAATCATATTTCAAATAGCAAACGGCAACATAATTGTTGTATATTTACAATATAATTGTTGTAAAATGTCAAATAAAGCAGTAAAAACGGTGCCTTTCGACATAAAGAAAAGCATTCAACGGGCAGCGGGGATTAAGATGTCCAAAAAAGGCTCCGCGATAGATTCGGAAGGCAAAATTTATGCATGGTCCAGCAAAATGGAACGTGTAGGTATAATTAGAGCCGGTATTCCGTACCGTTCAATTGAAATAATCAGCAGGAGATTAAACCGACCGATCAAAGCCGTTTTATCAATGGTGGGAATGCCACAAACCACCTACAATAAAAAGATAGGAGAAAATTCTTTGCTGGACAGCAGAAATAGCGAATTGATTGTGCTTATAACCGAACTTCTGGATTTCGGATTGGAAGTATTTAATAATGAGGAAGAAAAATTTCAGCGGTGGTTAAAAAAACCTAATCTGTCTTTGGGTGGAAATTCCCCTGAGAGCCTGTTAGATACTACCACCGGAATAGATGAAGTAAAATTTGCTCTTAACAGAATCGAGTTTGGAAATTTTGCCTAATGAAGGTTTACCGAATTGAAAGAATGAAATTCTTAGAAACGGCTCTTACCGGTATAGGGGCATCTATGACACAGGGCTTCAGATGGAACAGTTTAAATACCAAATTGGTATATACTTCCGAGAGCAGAGCTTTGGCAACATTGGAAGTTTCGGTACATCTGGATTTAAGTGAAGATCTGCCGGAAGACCGGTTTTACGTAGAAATTGAAATACCTGAAGATGTTATTATTTCGGAAGTGGACGTAAAAGACCTTCCTCACGATTGGGGTTCAAAGCCTCCCACACAAACCACTCAAATAATAGGTGATGATTTTGTGCTTCAAAACGAGGCAGCAGTATTAAAAGTACCAAGTTGCATCGTGCCGCAAGAATATAATTATTTAATCAATCCAAATCACGCAGATGCTGAACGGATAAAAGTAGTTAATATATCTCCTATAATATTCGATGAGCGGTTTAAGTCTAAACAATTATGATTTCTAATTGGACTGCGCACCAAATTAAATAATGATGAAACAGGATAACATTATTACTTCCCCGGAAATGCGTTTCCAAACCCCCCAGCGACACGATTACCGGAAATAGGATTCAGGCCATGAACGCTATTGGCAACCTGAGAAACTTGCGATCCGCCGCAAATTAAAGACACGGCTGTGCACTCCATTACTGAACTAAATATGAAATTTAAACTCACAAAAGGCAACGAAATTCAGGGTGATCTGGACATTTTCATAGCCCATGACGACGAAAGCTCGGCGTCGGATGAAATTTTGATTCACGGAAATCCAGAAGGGTTAAAATCATTCGCAAAACTGCTTCTGGAACTCGCAGAACTTAATCAGGAAAATGTGGAAGATAAGCACTTGCCTGTGGGAACTAGAGAACATTATCATTTGAGACCCGATATTGAATTATCACAGAGTTCAAACCACGTAACTGTTGGCCGGCTTGACGCAAAGGGAACGGGCAACAATTATGACAGATTTCTTCCAAAGACAACAGAATAGTTTTAACTTAGTGTTGATGAAGATAGCATAATGGAAGAATGGAAAAATTAGAAGCATACGGACAACAAAGAAAATCTAATTGCTTAGGTTTTTATAGAATTTATATAGAATCTGTTCTTAAGTTAAAGCCAAAATTTCAATAACTTATTTCAAAATTCCAAATGATGCCATCTCCTCTCACCAACCTACTCTCCACCCTCCAAACCCGTTTCCACCAAAACCCTCAACGTCATAAAGACCTGGAATGGTCCGAAATTCAGAAAAAACTGGAAGCCAATCCGGAGAAGCTTGAAATCCTCCAGAAAATGGAAGACACCGGCGGTGAGCCTGATGTAGTTGGTTTTGATGAAAAATCAAGTGAGTATCTGTTTATGGATTGCGCGGCCGAAAGCCCCAAAGGACGACGCAGTTTCTGCTACGACAAAGCCGCCCTGGACAAAAGAAAAGAGAATAAACCCAAAAACAACGCGATTGATGCAGCAGCTGAAATCGGAATTGAGCTCCTGGACGAAGAACAATACCGCTATCTGCAAACCCTTGGGACCTTTGACACCAAAACCTCCAGCTGGCTGAAGACACCGGATAATATCCGAAACCTGGGCGGCGCCATATTCGGTGATTACCGTTATGGAACCGTTTTTATCTATCACAACGGTGCTGATTCTTATTATGCCGCGCGCGGCCTCCGGGGACTGCTAAGGGTATAACTGGACCTTCAGATATCTCTAATTATGCCGAATCCTGAAGACCGGCAATCCGCACTTCTTAACATACGTCAACACGGCTCCCGTTGTATAGCAGTATCTTTGTTTTACACTAAAAGACGATCAATATGAAAGTAAATATCTGGAGTGATGTACGCTGTCCGTTCTGTTTTGTTGGAAAGAGAAAGTTCGAAAAAGCCCTGGCGCAATTTCCCGATGCTGCCGGCGTCACGGTAGAGTGGCACAGCTTCCAACTGGATCCAAATTTGGAAACCCAGGCCGACCGTGATCCATTTGATTTCTTTGCCGAAAAGAAAGGCATTTCCAGACCACAGGCCGAAGCCATGCACAACCATGCGGCTGCGGCAGGTAAAGAAGCGGGCATTGACTTTAACTTTAAAGATCAGAAAGTCGCGAATTCCTATAAAGCCCACCTGCTGATTCAGTTGGCGAAGACCAAAGATTTGGGAAATGAGGTGGAAGAGGCTCTTTTCCGTGCACAGTTTCTGGAGGCAAAAAATATTGATGAAGATGCGACCCTCCTTGCCATTGGAAAGGAGATAGGATTACTGGAAGAGGACGTGAAGAACGCCTTTAAGTCCGATGAGCTGGCCTACGCAGTTTCACAGGACATGCAGATGGCATCCAAACTGGGCATCAGCTCCGTTCCTTTTTTTGTTTTTAATGACAAATACGGTGTTTCCGGAGCCCAGCAACCCGAACTCTTTTTGGAAATTCTGC
>CAYXUO010000011.1:21499-27912 GCA_964468335.1 uncultured Chryseobacterium sp.
CAAAAATCCTGGAAGGAATTTTCCGAAGGCGACAAAGGCCTCCAGATCATAAACGGCGACAGTTGCGATACTGAGGGAAACTGCAATTGATTTCTTACCATACATCAACCTCCGCCCAATGGCGCTTGTCTATCTTTGCACTATTAATTAACCAATTAGAAATATCAGTTATGAAAAAATTAATGTCTTTATTTTTGCTAACCATGCTTACTGTTAGTGTTTATGCACAGAAAGTACTGGTGAGCGACCCCGCACACTCCAGAATCCAATTCTCGGTAATTCACCTTACAATCAGTGATATCACAGGTAATTTTGAGACCGCAAATCTAACCATCAATGCCGACGAAAAGAACTTCCTGAATTCCAAACTCAGCTTTGATGTTGATGTAAACTCAATTAATACCCATATTGAAGCACGAGATAATCACCTGAGAAGCGCAGATTTTTTTGATGTGGCAAATCATCCGAAAATGACATTCACTTCAACTTCCATTTCAAAAGGAAAACAGAAAAACTATTACAATGTGAATGGTAACCTCACCATGCACGGCATCACAAAACCGGTTTCAGTGGTACTTGTATACCGGGGTTCTGTGGTAAACCAGATGAACAAAAAAGACACCCACGGCTACCAGGTGATGGCTACAATTAAAAGGTCTGACTTTAATGTAGGTCCGGGCTTCCCCGAAGCAGTGATCAGCGATCAGGTAAGGATTAAAGGTGATTTTGAACTGACCCAGAAGTAATCATAGTATATTTATTTAAGTGAAAGCAGACCCGGAGCAATTCGGGTCTGTTTTTTGATACCGATAATCCTGCTGATTAAAAAGCATTACTTTATATTTGGCGTTTAGGAATTTTGAAGAAAATATTTGCAGGTTTGTTGTTTGGGGGATTTTTTGTGCTGGCATCAGCGCAAAGAGACAGCATCTATATACAGGCCACACTGGCGCCAGACCTCAGGACGCTGTCCGTAACCCAGGAACTGCGCTACTACAATAAGTCCGATTCCGCACAAACAGAAGTACAGCTTCTGAACTGGATTGCAGCTTATAAAAACCGCGGAACTCCCCTTTATGACAGAAAAATAGAAGACCGCAACAAAGAACTGCACTTCGCACAACCCCAGGAATTAGGCAAGCTTAAGTCACTGGAAATGAAAGCAGATTCATCCGGGTTACAAACTCCGTCTGATCTTAATTCCGAAAACCTCTATATTCAGTTGGCTCAACCACTTCAGCCTGGCGCAAGTATAAAACTGCAGCTCAACTATCAGCTGCAGCTTCCATTGGCAAAATTCACGGGTTACGGAATGTCGGAACAGAATATCGCACTGAAATATTTTTTTCTGGTTCCGGACAGTTTTGCAGATTCCAAAGGATTTGAGAGAAAATATCTGGACATTGAAGAAACTGCGAACCACAGC
Source organism: uncultured Chryseobacterium sp. (assembly GCA_964468335.1). Lineage (GTDB taxonomy): Bacteria > Bacteroidota > Bacteroidia > Flavobacteriales > Weeksellaceae > Marnyiella. The sequence goes on from CAYXUO010000011.1 coordinate 22,926, forward strand.
ACGCACTGGACAGTTAACCTGGATCTTCCTGCCAGCTATCATTCAAAGAGCAATCTGCCGGAAATACATCCTAACTATTACCGCGGCGAACTTCAGACCGATCCGGAATTTCTTATCTCATTCAACATTTACCCCGCACTTACGTTCCAGACCGAAGGACGGCAGACAAAGGTGGATTTCGGATATCGGTTAAATGCGGATGAGCAGGAGCATCTGAGAAATAAAATCCCGCAACAGCTGGCTTATCTGCAACAGAAGACCGGCTTTCTTCCATCAAAAATATTTATTTCGGAAAAATTCAGGAATAAAGAAGACTTCTTTGGCAATGATGATATCTCGTTCTGGAAGTTCCGGTTCCCACTTTTTACGCCGGAGGAAAATATCGACCTGGATTATTTCAGCATCATCTCCAAAAATGTACTGGAGCAAAGCCTGATTACTGATAAAGATGATGATCACTGGTTCAAAAACGGTATCAAAACCTATCTGGAACTGCAGTATCTCAAACAAAATTACGAAGATCATAAACTACTGGGACAACTTACCGACGCATCCATAATCGGCATTAAGCCTCTGAAACTCTTTCACGCCTCCCGGCTCAAACTGGTTGAACGTTACGGTATTGCTTACCAGTATATGATGACGCAGAACCTGGACCAGAAAATAGATGAGAACTTCAGGGACCTCAGCAATTTCAATGAAATGACGGTCAGTAACTTTGAAACGGGAAGCCTGCTTAACTTCGTGGCCGAGAAAATGGGCACCAGCGATTTTGAGGATTTTCTTCGAGACTATCTACAGTCCAATGCTGCGCAGCAGATAGACACGGGTCATTTCATGGACAGGCTTGCCATGCGTTCGCATTACTCTTCCGTATTTCTGGAGAATCTTATTGCAAGAAAACATCGGGTAAACTTTAACCTGAAGAAATTTAAACGTGCCGACGGCAATCTGGAAGTAACGGTCCGCAAGAACACCTACGATCCGGTACCGTTTAAACTGGAGACAATTTCGGAACAGGGAAGTACAAAAACACACTGGTTTGGCACGCCGGAACATCCTTCGCAGGACGTGTATATCGTTCCGGAAATGGATGCAGATAAAATCGTGATTAACAGCGGACATTTTTTCCCGGAGAAAAACTTTCGGGACAATTACCTGTACACCAAAGGTTTGTTCAGCAATATGAAGAAGATTAAACTTAAGCTTATTAAGGACATCCCCAATCCGGAATACAATGAAATTTATCTTAATCCAAGGGTGACTTTCAATGCCTACGATAAAGTCCTGGTGGGACTTAATTTCCGGAATGAGTCGCTCTTCAACCATAAATTTGCTTACTCACTTACCCCTTATTACAGTACGGGAACCGGGCAGATGACGGGTTCGGGAAGTGTGACCTACAGCATAATGCCGCCCGAAAGCTTTTTCCAAAGTCTAAATATGGGAGTCTCCGGCTCTTATTTTCATTATGATTATGACCTGAGCTACCGCAAGTTTACGGCAAGTGCTTCAATTAATTTTGCAAAGAATCCGCGCAGCGCAATCTCGCGGAGTTTAGGTGTTTCATTCAATCATTATGAAAAGGACCTTACTCCGGAAATGGTATTCGAAAATGAATATGAGCAGTATAACCTTTGGAATGTGAACTATGGGTTTGCAGATAACCGACTGATCCATGAAAAGTTTTTTGGGGCCTATGTACAGGGAATGCAGGATTTCAACAAAGTGGCAGCTGAAGCCACCTACAGATATGAATACGCAGCAAACAAAAAAATCGCGTTCCGGTTGTTTGCAGGTTATTTTCTGAACAACAAAACACGTAATGACATTTTCGATTTTGGAATCTCGCGTGTTTCCAATTACTCATTCTCCTATGGCCTGTTGGGTCAGAGTGCGACATCAGGTTTGCTGTCCCAGCAATTTGTACTGGCCGACGGCGGATTCAAATCTTTGATAGATTCTACAGCCAATCAGTGGATTACTTCCTTTAATGTCGATTCTCACATCTGGAAGATGTTCAATATTTATGCTGATGCGGGTATGTATAAAAACAGATCGTCAGATCCGAAATTCATCTGGGATTCCGGGGTGAAGGTGCGTATCATTCCGGATTTCCTGGAGGTCTACCTTCCGGTCTACTCCACCCTCGGTTTTGAACCTTCGTTTAAGGACTATGCGCAGAGAATCAGGTTTACCCTTGTACTGAACCTGAGCGCTGTGGTGAATACAGCCAGAAGAGGTTGGTATTGATAAATTGTTTCTACTTTAGTTAAGCACATGTTCCTAGAGTTGAGGGCATCCTCCGGCGTAGATGAAGTCCTGAATTGTCTGATGATTCCTTGCGTGGGATTTTTGACTATGTCATTTTAAATACTTTGGCCTAATTAAAATTGAATAAACCAAAAAAGGCTGCCCATTTCTGAGCAGCCTTTGATATTATCTCAAAGAAAAATTATTTCTTAAGGATTTTTTGGGATACTGGCTGTCCATCTACAGAACCTGTAACGATGTACATACCTGGCTGAAGGTCTGAAGCATCAAGTGCACGTGTGTTGGAAACTGAAGCAGTTTTTACCACCTGACCATTCATGTTATAAATTTTTACGTCAGCTTTTGAACCGAAGTGAATTGCATCTGTAACCTGAGTGTTCTGTACGAATGCAGATTTCACGTTGATTACGTCAGTAACTGCAAGAGTAGAGTTAGTCGGAGTTGGAGTACCGGCTACAAAATCAGCAGCATTATTATTGGTATCTGCACCATTAACTCTGGATACAGATGTAGAATTGGTCATCGCGGGAGCAGGACCAGTACCTTCAAATTGATTTGCATTACCAACTCCAACAAAATCAAGTACATTACCATCGGTAGGATTCACTACTTGTGTGGCGTTGCTGGCTAGAACAATTTTAAGGTTAGTGCCGGCCATTGCAAAACCTGGGGCGGAGGGTGAAGGATTACCATTGAAGTTTGTAGGAGCAGGTGCAACAAAATCTGGATTCAATGCTACTGTACCACTAGCGCCCGCGGCTTCCTGAATAAGATAGGTTTGTCCGGGAGCTAAAGTAATACTTGGTAGTGGATGATACTGATTAAAATTTCCGGTTGAAGATGCATATTGTAAAGTTGCACCTGTAAGGGTCACTGGGGCTGTTCCTCTGTTAATAAGTTCAACGAAATCATTAGTAAGGGTTGCACCGCTGTTACCGCCGCCGCCATAAACCTCATTAATCACAATCTGTGCATTAGCTGCTACTGACAGTGCCAGCACTCCGAAAAATGTAAAGATTTTTTTCATTTTAATAAAATTTTAAGTTTAAATTATTGATACTGCAAAATTACTCTTTAATATTGAAAAGAGAAAATCCTGAGCTTTAATTTTATGTTAAGTAAAACACCACAATTCAGGAGTATATTTTTCGTTACTTTTACACCGCTTTTGTGTAATCGTTTTGGCAAAAAAATTCCTGTTTTTCATCCTGTTCCTGTCCTGCTTTATTCTGCATAAAGCACAGATTTTCAGCTGGAAAAATCCTAATCTTCCAAAAGACAGCATCAAAAAAGATTCCATTCTTGCAGCTAAACTGGAACAGGATGTTTTTGCCCGCGATACGCTGGACTTTATCCGTACCCAAAACCGCATCATTGTTGATGAAGCGGTGCTGGTGAAAAGTGACAGACAGAAGTTTTTGGGCGACCTTAATTCCAAAGGATCGATAATCCGCGGAGTCACATTTGGCAATAACCAGGGTTCTTCCGTGCAAAGCTCAATGGACCTGCAGATTACAGGAAAACTTTCTCAGGACGTCTCCATCCTTGCCTCAATTTCCGATCATAACCTGCCCATTCAGGCCGACGGGTATACACAGACCCTGGAAGAGTTTGACAAGATTTATATGCAGCTCAACATAAAGGACCGTTCCATTCTGCGGGCAGGACATCTGGACCTGGAGGATAACCGGACCTACTTTGGGCGCTACCAGCGCCGGAGCATGGGTTTGCAGTTCCAGACCAACTTCGGCAAAGCAAACAAAACTTTCCTGGACGTGGCCGGAGGCGTGGCGCGAAGTGAATTTCACAGGATACGTTTCCAGGGAATCGAAGGCAACCAGGGCCCTTACCGGCTCACCGGAAAAAACGGGGAGAACTTCATCACCGTAATCTCCGGTTCGGAGCAGGTCTATATAGACGGTATACTGATGAAAAGAGGTGAGAATCTTGATTATGTGGTAAACTACAATACCGGTGAAGTGACCTTTACGAGTTTCCGCCCCATTTTCAGGCAGAACTTCATCACGATTTCCTATAATTATACGAACAGGAATTACTCTAGATATCTATTCACCGGTGAAGTTCGTCATGAACGCGAACGTTTCCGCACGGGCTTCAGTTGGTTTCTGGAACAGGACAATAAAAATGCGCCACTGGCTTTGAACCTCAGCGATGCAGATCAGCAGGTGCTTGTAAACGCCGGTAACAATCCCGACCTGATGTTTGCACCGTCCGGCACGGTGGCAGAATATGATGTGAACAAAATCCTTTACAGGCTGGTAAATGACCCGAACGGTGATTATTATGAATTCTCGGCAGATCAATCCCTTACACTTTATCAGGTAGCCTTCACTTATTTTGGGACCCAACTCGGCGATTATACCTTAAAACAGACCACAAATAACGGAAGGGTTTTTCAGTATGTGGGTCCTAACCAAGGCGAATACAGGGCTGTCCGCAAATTGCCGTCACCGCAGAAAGCACAGGTATTTTCCTACAATGCCGAGTATTTGCTGAATGACGGGAAAATTGGTACTGACGTCTCCTTCAGCAATTATGACATCAACCTCTTTTCGTCCAAAGACGCTAAGCAAAACATCGGTTATGCCGCACGGATCTTTGGCCACAAAACATTTACGCATCAGAACTGGAAAGGAACACCCACTTTTGAATATCAGCATATCAATTCACAGTTCCACATCCTGGACCGCAT
>CAYXUO010000012.1:0-26972 GCA_964468335.1 uncultured Chryseobacterium sp.
GATAGGCAGGTTCTTTTCCGCTGCAGCCAGCATCCACGAATTCTCTTTCGGTATTTCGTAATATTGTTCCAAAACGCCTGATAAAAGCATTTTGTACATGTATTCATGTGGGAAATACCTTTCACCTTTGGCTTCGGCATCCTTCCAGATTTCTACAATATGTTTCTGCAAACGGCGGAAAGCTTCCTCTTCGGGGATACAGGTATCGGTAACCCGGTTCAGTCCGCGTTCCAGCAATGCCCATTCATCCTGCGCGGTAAGGTCACGGTAATGCGGCACTCTTTCGTAATGTGAATGCGCTACCAAATTCATAAGGTCCTCCTCAAGGTTTGCGCCCGTACAGGAAATAATATCAACCTTATCCTGACGGATCATTTCGGCTAAAATTTTGCCGATTTCAGCAGTAGACATTGCTCCGGCCAGAGTAATCATCATTTTTCCACCGTCTTTCAAATGGGCCACATAGCCTTTGGAAGCGTCAACCAATGCAGCTGAATTAAAATGGAGATAATATTTTTCTATAAATTCGGTAATCGGTTTGTTCATGTTTCTTTACTTTTATGCAAAGATAAGGATTTATAAAATCTTAAATTTGATGTATGGATTAGATTTTCCGCCAGCAGGTTTTTGAAGTCATCCGACTTATTCCTCGTGGTCGGGTAACCAGTTCCGGAGCCGTAGCCAGGGCAGTTGGGTATCCAAACCATGCCAGGCATGTAGGCAATGCACTTCGAAATTATGATGAAGATTTTCCGGCGCACCGTGTCTGCAATTCTTCTGGCCAGATAACGGCCGGCTGTTTAGCGGAATTTTCGGATAAGCTTGCTGCGGAAGGCATTGAGGTAGTGGGTAACAGGATTAAGGATTTCAGGAAGGTATTTTGGAATCCGATAGAAGAATTATAACATCCTGCAGATTTAAAAGGTTTGAAAAAAGTTTCGGCGGCGGCGAAGCCGCCGCCGAAACGGTATGCTGATAAAAATTATTTTGCTTATTTCGCCAGTTCCTTATAACTTCTCTGAATAAACTCAGTGAGTTCCTTGCCTTTCAGCAGATTCTGCGACAGTTTTGCCAGGTCTAAAGCGTGTTTGATCTGCGCATTTTTTTCGTCAGCGTCTTCGGCAGTTAACAGTTTACCCGCAAGTTCGCTGTTGGTATTCACCACCAGATTATACATCTCCGGGAAGCCGCCCATACCGAACATACCGCCACCACCGGTAGCCTGCATGTCTTTCATACGGCGCATAAATTCCGGCTGAGTGATGATGAAAGGCGCATCAGTACTTTCCATATCCTCCAGCTGTACAGTGAATTTGGAGTCTGAAATACCTTCTTCAACGGTCTTTTTCAGTGTTTCCTTTTCAGTCTCATTCAGTTTTGAAATTACCGGTTCGTCCTTCTTGATCAGATTGTTAATATGATCTGCATCAACCCGTGCAAAACGGATTTTTTCTTTCGATGATTCCAGTTTCTGGATTAGGTGCGGTACTATAGGAGAGTCCAGTAATAGAACCTCATACCCTTTATCCTGCGCTGCCTGAACGTAACTGTGCTGGTCGTGTTCATTAGTTGCGTAAAGAATGATCAGGTTGCCGTCCTTATCGGTTTGGTTAGGTTTGATCTTCTCCTCCAGTTCATTCCACAGAAAATATTTGCCATCGACATTCGGGTACAGCGCAAATTTATCAGACTTATCGTAAAATTTATCCTCGGAAATCATTCCGTACTCGATCACTACTTTAATATCGTTCCACTTGGATTCATAATCCGCGCGGTTTTCGTTGATGAGTGAAGCCATTTTGTCGCCTACTTTCTTCGTGATGTAGGAAGATATCTTCTTCACAGCACCATCGGCCTGCAGGTAGGAACGGGAAACATTCAGCGGGATGTCCGGCGAATCAATAACCCCTCTAAGCAACATCAGGAAATCAGGAACGATACCTTTTACTTCATCGGTTACAAAAACCTGATTCTGATACAGCTGGATCTTATCTTTCTCGATGTTCAGGCTGTTCGCCAGTTTTGGGAAGAAAAGTATTCCCGTTAGGTTAAAGGGATAATCAACATTTAAGTGAATGTGGAAAAGTGGGTCTTCAAACTGCATTGGGTACAGTTCGCGGTAGAAATTCTTATAGTCTTCGTCCTTCAGTTCCGCTGGTGCTTTAGTCCAGGCCGGAGTAGGATTGTTGATGATATTGTCTACCTCCTGAGTTTCCGGCTTTGCATCTTCGGCCGCATCTTCAGGCAATGGAAGGGTCTCCGTTCTGGTCCCGAACTTAATTGGAACCGGCATGAACTTGTTGTATTTCAGAAGCAGTTCACGGATTCTGGATTCCTCCAGGAATTCTGTGGAATCTTCGGCTATATGAAGGATAATTTCGGTACCTCGGTTGGATTTTTCAGCCGTTTCTTCCAGTGTGAATTCCGGACTGCCGTCGCAGGTCCATTTTACGGCTGCTTCATCATCTTTATAGGATTTGGTAAGGATTTCCACTTTTTCAGCTACCATAAACGCGGAATAGAATCCAAGTCCAAAGTGACCGATGATTCCGGAATCTTTGGCAGAATCCTTATATTTTTCCAGGAATTCCTCGGCACCTGAAAATGCTACCTGATTGATGTACTTTTCAACCTCCTCAGCGGTCATCCCAAGACCCTGGTCAGTGATGTGGAGCTTTTTATTTTCTTTATCTATCCTTACTTCAATTGTAGGATTGCCATATTCTGTTTTGGCATCACCAATGTTGATGAGGTGCTTCAGTTTCAATGTTGCATCCGTAGCGTTGGAAATGAGCTCACGCAGAAATATTTCGTGGTCACTGTAGAGAAACTTTTTTATAAGTGGAAAAATATTGTCCACCGACACATTGATATTTCCTTTAGTCATAATTATTTAATTTTTGTTGATCTGATTTTTTCAAATTAAGTACCAAGTGCATCTTGCTGACATTTTGGCATTCAGTGTTTACAAGAGCAAAAAAAAAGCAGCCCCGCGGTAGTCATGGTCGGAAGAAAATTCCGGCCATTTTTTTGGCGTTAGGTTTTGAATACTTTGTCGGGATCGCCTCCCGCAAAAATGATCAGGATGGCCGTTATCATGTCCCGAAGCTCCATCGCAATGCGCCTTTTGGCAGTTTTATAACCCAGATCGTTTGCTTTCTTATAAATCAGAAGAAGCATGGATGCGATCATCGTCATGTAGATCATTACTTCGATTCCGTTTTTGTTTAATGAAACTAAATGGCTTAAATTCAATTCCTGTTTTAGGAATCTAAAGAACACTTCAATGTCCCAGCGTTTTCGGTAATAGTCAGCAATTTCTTTCGCTGAGAGCTCAAACTCATTGGTTAGGAACCAAAACTCTTTATTTTCTTTTTCATTTTTGATGACCACCAACCGGAAACAAGTCTCTACTTTTTCTTCCCGATAATGCAGATTCCCACGTTTGTTTTGAATGGGTTTTCCCGTGAATAGTTTTACTTTACTGTCTTTCAATACCTTCCAGCCGCTGGATTCTAAGACTTTGCTTTCGTCAAGAAAAGATTCTATTTCTTCAAACTTGCGGTTTTCTTTGCTTCGGATGATGAATTTTACCGATTGATTCTCAAAATCATTCATCACTCTTGTGAACTGTAAACCTCGGTCTACCACGAAAATATTTTCGTGATGACCGTCTTTTTTTATGTGCTTCATGATGGCTTCCGGCAGCGCAGTTTCCTCCGAAGAATATTTTTGACCGGTAAAGACTTCCACACCCGAAGGCAAGATGCCATCAAACGAAAAACTGAACTTCACCAACTTTTTACCGCTTTTCTGGTCGATGCCTTCCTTGAGCTTGGTGCAGGTATCGGCCACGATCGTGCTGTCCACCCTGATGAGATTGTACTTTTCAATTTCGGTCTTTGTATATAGCTCCGAAAACCTTGAGTACATTTGCTCGTAAATCTCTTTAAAATAATTGGGATCAATCTTCGAGAGCCTCTCAGAAATAGAACTTCTCCGTACCTTCTCATCCTCGCCCAATCCAAACAGTGCTTTAAAGCCACTACTGTTAAAGGTATCTTCTAAGGTTCTTTGGCTCAATTTTTCATTGTCGAAAATACAGAACAACAGCAGGTAAAACATTTTCTTTCCGTGCAGCACTTTGCTGTAGTGATCCACTTTCGTTGTGACTGAAAGATGGCTCAAAAGAGCTTCTGGAATAAAGTTTAATACCTTTTTAAGCGAAATTTTGTGATCTTTAAAAACTGACATAACTACTTGATTATCAGACATAAATATACAAAATAATACTCAAATATACAAGATAAATAATTGATAATCAGGCTATTAACCTAATTTTATTTCGCTACAAGCAACAAAAAAGTCGGAAGAAAATCTTCCGACCATGACTACCCCGCGGCTGCTTTATTGATGTAAAAGCTATTTTTTATTTTTTATTTCTTCCTTGATTTTTGCTTCCAGTTCTTCCGCAAGTTCCGGATTGTCTTTCAACATATCACGAACCGCATCGCGGCCTTGGCCAAGTTTGGTTTCTTCGTAGCTGAACCATGAACCACTTTTCTTTACGATTCCGGTTTCCACTGCCATATCCAGGATTTCTCCAACTTTAGAAACACCTTCGCCATACATAATATCAAATTCGGCCATCTTAAACGGAGGTGCTACTTTGTTTTTGACAATCTTCACCTTCACACGGCTTCCTACAGCTTCATCACCGGTCTTGATTGGTGCGCTGGCCTTTCTGATGTCAATCCTTACGGATGCATAAAACTTAAGTGCGTTACCACCAGTGGTAGTTTCCGGGTTTCCGAACATCACACCGATTTTTTCTCTCAGCTGGTTAATGAAAATCACGGTACATTTTGTACGCGAAATCGTAGCTGTTAGCTTACGCAAAGCCTGTGACATCAGACGTGCGTGCAGACCCATCTTGGAGTCTCCCATCTCACCTTCAATTTCAGCTTTAGGAGTCAATGCAGCCACAGAGTCAATAACTACAATGTCGATTGCGCCTGAACGGATCAGGTTGTCTGCAATTTCCAGAGCCTGCTCACCGTTGTCCGGCTGAGAAATAATAAGGTCGTCCAGGTTGATACCCAGTTTGGATGCGTAATGCCTGTCGAAGGCGTGCTCCGCGTCAATGAACGCTGCAATACCACCTGCCTTTTGAGCTTCTGCAATGGCGTGTAGTGTCAGGGTAGTCTTACCCGATGATTCCGGACCGTAGATCTCGATTACCCGGCCACGCGGATAACCGCCTACACCCAAAGCAAGGTCCAGACCCAGGGAGCCGGATGGGATCACTTCAATAGAATCATCCACAGAAGCGTCGCCAAGGGTCATCACTGTGCCTTTTCCGTATGTTTTATCTAATTTATCCAGCACTAATGAGAGTGCTTTTTTCTTATCTTCTATGCTGCTCATCTGTAATATTTAATTGTTCAAAAATACGGAATTTTCCGCTCTTTTCCTTATAATGTTTTGCCAAAAAAGGGTCTTAATAATGGAAATCTTTAGGAGTGTGTGTCAGGTAATCATCCAGCACTTTCATCTGTTGTTTATGACCAATATCAACGAGCTTCCGGTAGCTTTGGGGCTTGTGTAGTGCGAATATTTTCTGGGTAAGGGTATTTGCACTATTAATTATTGACGGGAATACATTTGACAGGAGCACTTCGGGAATTTGCAGTCTTTGGTTAATATTTTTGTCAAGCAGATACCAGTTACAGCAAATATGCAGATAGCGCAGATTTTTTCGCTGAAACCGATATCTCAGAATGGTGGATTCAAGGTTCTCATCCAAAAGTGCTTTGGCGAGATAGGCTGAATCCTTATCGCCGGCACCCTGGGTGGCTGTCCAAAGGTAAAACCGTTCCACGGCAGCTTTTTTGTCGTCAGGCATATACTCTGCCGGAATTCCCAGCAGGTAGCCGATATATTTCCACAAATGAAAAACACCTTTCTCCTCCTCATCACTTATAATGATACCCAATTTTCTTAAACCCTGCATAAATACAAGGCTGAAACCTGTGTAGGTGGCCACCATATCCCACATATTGATGGGTGTTCCCCAGTTTTCATAATGCCAGTCTTCGCTTTTTTGGCAGATTTTCAGGCGGGCGTATGAATGCAGCAGCCGGGTCCTCACAATGAGTCTGTAAGCCTCCGAATTGGTTTGCATCGCATTTTCGCGGGTTACATTTACCCAGAACTCCAGTGTGTCTTTCAGCCGTTTCACCGCGCCGCGTTTCAGTGCACCCGTAAATACCAAAGGTTTGTTGAGGAAAGCAAAATCGTACCCGCCCATAAGCGTGAAATCCCGTAAGATGATAAGCCCGTTAGTTCCCGTGCGCATACAGAACCGTGCGCCGGCATTCGCCAAATCCGCGTTAAACCATTCCGGAACTTCCTGCATCTGTAGAAACAGCTGCTTAAGGTTAGCCGGTGCTTCCTCAGCCGGAGAAACAGGTGATGCTGAATATTTTTCCACCAGCGTCGAAGCTTCGTAATAGGGTAGCTTAAGATAGGTTTCCTGCACAGCGGCGTCTCCAAGGGAATCCACTTCATGGTAGAGATGGGCGTATTGATTAAATTGGTTCATATCGGGCGTTGCGCGGGACCAGTCCAGGAGGTCTTTCCCGTTGCCTTCTTCCCAGAAAGTTTTGAAATGCGGTGCGTTGTAAAATCTAGGTTGTGCCTTCATTTTTGAAGATGTTCTGTGAGTTTGCGTTCAAAATAGCATCAAAGCAGCAATCTCTGCGCCACCAAAGTTACGGATTACCTTGCCGTGTTCCTCATAATTCCGTCAGAACGGAGGTCTGCGCGAAGTGATGTATCATGTGCAATAGATTATCTTTGCTGAAATATATAATTCTATGTCTTTTGAATCTTTGGGCTTATCGCACAACATTATAAAATCAGTCAGAAAGTTGGGTTTTCTAAAGCCCTTCCCTATACAGGAACAAACGGTTCCTGTTATCCTGTCGGGTAAAGACCTCATGGGAATCGCACAGACAGGTTCCGGAAAAACGGCTTGTTTTGTCATGCCTGTTTTGGATAAGTTACAGAATGAAGAGGCGAAGAAAGACCGCAATATTCAGGTGCTGGTATTGGCTCCAACACGTGAGCTGGTGATTCAGATTGATGAGGTTTTCAGAGCGTTTACTGATAATTTAAAGAGGGAAATCAGAACAATGGCGGTTTATGGCGGCGTTTCCATCAACCCACAAATGAAAGGGATGTTTGGCGTGGAAGTTTTGGTGGCAACACCGGGACGACTGCTGGACCTGATTGATAACAAAGCTTTAAGCATTTCACAAATAACCCATTTGGTTATTGATGAAGCCGACAAGATGTTGCAACTGGGCTTTGAAGAAGAAATGAACAGGCTTTTTTCTATGATGCCTGCCACAAAGCAGACGGTGCTGTTTTCAGCAACTTTGAACGATAAGGTTGAGGAAGTTAAAAGCCGTTTAACAATTGATCCGGTAGTGGTTGAAATTAAACAGAACGAAGTTGACCTCGATAAAATTACCCAGATCGCCTACCATGTGACTGCGGAAACTAAGGGTCCTTTTTTAAGGTATCTGATTAAGGAACAGGATATTAAACAGGCCCTGGTCTTCGCGTCATCTTCCAGGTCTGCCGATCATCTTGCAGAAAAACTCAATAAGAATAATATTCCGGCTACGGCAGTTCACGGGAAAAAATCCCAGGGCTCAAGGTCGGGAAATCTCCAGGATTTTAAGGAAGGTGAAACCCGGATTTTGGTGGCAACTGATCTTATTGGACGTGGGATTCACATTGAATCACTGGAGGTCGTTATCAACTACGAATTGCCGCGGTCGCCGCTGGATTATGTTCACCGGATTGGCAGGACGGGACGTGCAAACGAGTCGGGAACTGCCATAACGCTGGTGACGGATGACGATCTTCCGCATTTCCGTGTGATCCAGAAAAAGATGGGGAAAAGAGTTGAAATGAAACGCACAGACGGCATCAACCTGCACGGTTACTGATTGGTGATTCTCTCAGCATACTTTTATTTCACTAAAATGCAAAATATAACCGCCCCAATGGAGCGGTTTATTTCTTATTTATAGTCTCGTACTTACAAAGAAGCAGAGTGCGCAAGCATATCTACCAGTTTGTTGGAGTAGCCCATTTCGTTGTCATACCATGAAACTACTTTCACGAAGTTTGGAGAAAGCATGATTCCGGCATCCTTGTCGAATACAGAAGTTCTTTTTTCGCCTACGAAATCCTGAGATACCACTGCATCTTCAGTATATCCTAAGATTCCTTTCAGTTCACCTTCAGAAGCTTTCTTCATAGCCGCGCAGATCTCTTCGTAAGAAGTCGCTTTTTCCAGTCTAACCGTTAAATCTACTACCGAAACGTCAGCAGTAGGAACACGGAAGGACATACCTGTAAGTTTACCGTTCAGCTCAGGAATTACCTTACCAACCGCTTTTGCAGCTCCGGTAGAAGATGGGATGATGTTGTTAAGTGCAGAACGTCCGCCTCTCCAGTCTTTTACAGAAGGTCCGTCTACAGTTTTCTGCGTCGCAGTGGTAGCGTGTACAGTGGTCATCAGACCTTCTACAATACCGAAGTTGTCGTGCATTACTTTTGCAAGTGGTGCCAAACAGTTGGTAGTACAGGAAGCGTTAGAGAAAATCTTGATATCGTCTGTAAGGTCCATATGGTTTACACCCATTACGAACATTGGAGTATCGTCTTTGGAAGGAGCGGAAAGGATTACTTTCTTTGCACCGGCATTGATGTGAGCCTGAGCAGAGTCTTTGCTAAGGAACAAACCTGTAGATTCAACGATATATTCAGCACCGATTTCATTCCACTTCAGGTTGTTAGGGTCCTTTTCGGCAGTAACACGGATTTTTTTACCGTTAACGATAAGGTCATTTCCTTCTGTGGAAACTTCGCCTTTAAACTCGCCGTGTACAGAATCATACTTCAGCATATACGCCATATACTCAGCATCGATAAGGTCATTGATCCCTACAACTTCGATGTTGTCTCTTTCGGTCATTGCTCTGAAGACCAGACGGCCAATTCTACCGAATCCGTTGATTCCTACTTTGATTGTTGACATAATTTATTAGATTTATAATTAATGATTTTTCATTGATTTCCACCCAGGAACCTTTCTGACTAAAGTGCCAGGATTTCTGATATCTTAAGCAGGTCCTTGTTAATGGTATTGTGTTTTTTAATAGCTTCTTCAATTGGGGTGAAGACCAGTTTGTTGGATCTCATGCCAGCCATTACATTGTTACGTCCTTCCATAAGTCCTGTTACTGCACCATAGCCCAGGCGGCTGGCCAGCACACGGTCGGCGCAGCTTGGTGAACCACCCCGTTGTATATGCCCCAGCACAGCGATACGGATATCGTAATTGGGGTATTTTTTTTTGGTCTGCTCAGACAGGTCGTAAACATTTCCAAGTTTTTCACCTTCGGCCACTACAACCACACTCGAGTTCTTACCGCGTTTCGCAGCTTTGTCAAAAGTGTCGAAAAGTTCCTCCATACTGTCTTTCTGCTCAGGAATCAGGATGTCTACCGCACCGGTTGCAATACCGGAATTCAGGGCGATAAAACCTGCGTCACGTCCCATAACCTCAACGAAGAATATCCTGTTGTGCGAGGTAGCGGTGTCGCGAATCTTATCTATCGCATCCATCGCTGTGTTGAGAGCGGTATCGTATCCGATGGTAGTGTCCGTGCCAAATATATCATTGTCTATGGTCCCGGGAACACCAATTGTTTGGATGCCAAATTCCTCATTGAAAATCTTGGCTCCTGTAAAGGTTCCGTCCCCGCCTATGCATACCAAAGCATCAATGCTGTTTTTTCTGCATTGCTCAAAAGCTTTCTCCCGACCTTCCCTGGTGCGGAATTCTTCGGATCTGGCTGATCTGAGTATGGTGCCGCCGAGGTTGATGATATTGCTCACAGATCGCGGACCCATTTTGGTGATGTTTCCGTCGATAAGTCCGTTAAAACCTTCGCGGATACCATAGCATTCCAATCCGAAATAATTGGACGTCCGCACGACTGCACGAATGGCTGCGTTCATACCCGGGGCATCGCCACCGGAGGTTAGAACTGCTATTTTCTTAATTTTATGTTCTGTCATAAATACAGTCGTTACGAACGGCAAATTTACGAAAATTATGGCAAAGAAAAAGCCAGCTGCTGCGTTATACTAACATTCACATTTTCAAATCTAACCACGGCAATTTATGTGGCGGAGTTGAAGTTCGGTGATGCAGGCGATACTGCGTAGTCTGATAGTTCAAGTCCGGCTCCAGAAAATAAAAAAGACAGCTTCCGAAAGAAAGCTGTCTGAAATATTTTAAAGCCTGAAGTCTTAGTTTGCCAGAACTTCTTTTACCTTGTTTGCTGCTTCTTCCAAAGTGATGGCAGAATGTACCGGTAAGCCTGAATTGTCAATCAACTGTTTTGCTTCTACAGCGTTGGTTCCCTGCAGTCTTACGATCAAAGGAACAGGAAGGCTGCCCATTGCTTTGTAAGCATCTACAACACCCTGTGCTACACGGTCACAACGTACGATACCTCCAAAGATGTTAATCAGGATCGCTTTTACGTTTGGATCTTTAAGGATGATTCCGAAAGCTTTCTGTACTCTTTCAGCATCAGCGGTACCACCAACGTCCAGGAAGTTAGCAGGGTTACCACCAGACAGTTTAATGATGTCCATGGTAGCCATTGCAAGACCGGCACCGTTTACCATACAGGCAACATCACCGTCAAGTTTTACAAAGTTAAGTCCGGCATCGCCAGCCTCAACATCTGTCGGATCTTCCTCACGTGTATCTCTAAGTGCTTCCAGGTCTTTGTGACGGAAAAGTCCGTTACCGTCCAGGGTTACTTTAGCATCAACAGCAATAATTTTATCGTCAGAAGTCTTAAGAACAGGGTTAATTTCGAAAAGTGAAGCATCAATTCCTACATATGCGTTGTACAGGCTGGTGATGAACTTCGTAAATTCTTTGAACGCGTTGCCGCTAAGTCCAAGGTTGAAGGCGATCTTACGTGCCTGGAATCCCTGAAGACCCAATGCAGGATCAATCACTTCTTTATGGATCAGGTGTGGAGTTACTTCGGCTACGTGCTCGATGTCCATACCACCTTCTGTGGAATATACTACCGTGTTTTTCCCTAATGCTCTGTCCAAAAGGATAGAAACGTAAAATTCTTTAGTTTCAGATGCTCCCGGATAATATACATCTTCAGCTACAAGTACGAAATTCACTTTCTTACCCTCTGCAGAAGTTTGTGGAGTTACCAGCTGCATACCGATGATGCTCTGAGCGTTTTCCTTCAGTTTTTCAACGTTTGGAGAGAATTTTACACCGCCGCCTTTACCACGGCCACCTGCATGAACCTGCGCTTTTACCACCCAACCTTCGGCACCTCCGGTCATTTCTTTTAATTTGTTGGCTGCATCTACTGCCTCCTCTACATTATTGGCGATAAAACCGCGCTGAATGTTAACGCCGTATTTTGCTAAAATCTCTTTGGACTGATACTCGTGAAGATTCATAGTATTGAATTAAATTTATTATTTTTTTAGGATTTACAAATTTAAGAAAAATGAAGCTAGTGGAAAAGGATTTATATGCCTTTTATTTTCGACGACATACTTGCCCCATTGTTACAAAGTAAGCTGGTAAAATAAGTGGTGATGATTTTTTTGTTAGGCACAAATTTTGTTAAACGAAAGCGTATAAAAACTGACCATTTTTAGCAAAAATAAACATTAGAACGCCCTCATGAAGTCCAGTCCCGAGAAGCATGACTACTCCCTTTTCAGGTATATAACTAAGGAAAAGGGCGATGTGACCAATATTTATTTCTATGCCATCCTCAATGGTTTGGTACAACTTAGTGTACCTCTGGGAATCCAGTCCATTGTAAGTTTTGTGATGGGAGCTACCATGGCAACCTCAATTTACATCCTGATTGGGTTTGTAGTACTTGGAACTTGGTTAGTTGGATATTTCCGGCTGAAAGTGATGGAAATTATTGAGAAAATTCAGCAAAAAATATTTGTTGAATATTCCGTTGCTATCGCTGAAAAACTACCCAAGGTAAACCTAACTGATACTAGAAAATACTACCTCCCTGAATTAGTGAACCGGTTTTTTGATACCATGAATCTGCAAAAAGGTATCTCTAAAATACTGTTGGAGATTCCTACAGCGCTAATCCAGATCTTTTTTGGAATTATTTTGCTGTCATTTTACCATCCCTGGTTTTTGGTTTTCGGAGCCATTGTCATTATCAGTGTTGTTCTTATTTTCACCTTTACAATGAAGAGTGGCATCCAGAGCAGTCTGGAGGAGAGTGATCATAAATATTCAGTGGCATCCTGGATTGAAGATATTGCTGCCACCATCAAAACTTTTAAACTCAATTCAAAAACCGAAGTCCACCTGAAGGGTATAGATGACCGGTTGATGAATTACCTGCAGGCCCGTACCGTTCATTTCAGGGTGTTGGTGTTTCAGTATAAAACGATTATTGCTTTTAAGGTGGTAATTACTTTTGTAATGCTGGCAATAGGAACCTATTTGCTCGTTAACCAGGAATTGAATATTGGAGCGTTTATCGCGACAGAAATTGTAGTATTAAGCATTATGGCCGCGGTAGAAAGGCTGATCAAGAGCCTCGAAAGTTACTACGATGTCATCACCGCGCTTACTAAGCTAAGCAAGATTACCGAATTACCTGAAGAAAATATAGGGTCAATACATTTCGAAGGTGTGCAGCAAGGTTTTGAATTGGAGTTTCATGAGGTGAATTTCGCATTCAGTGATTTTCAAAAAATATTTACCAACCTTCATTTCAGTATTCCGGCAAACTCACTGACTGTAATTACCGGGGAGATGGGATCCGGAAAATCGCTTTTACTGAATATGATTGCCGGATTTTATGACCCTACCGGAGGTGCCATTCTTTATAATAAAATACCACTTTCAAACATAAACAAAATATCACTCAGGAATCAGATCGGTATGTACCTGGATGATATGACCCTTTTTAAGGGATCCGTTTATGAAAATATAATTCTGGGATACACCGAAACTTCACCGGAGCAAATCATGGCGATGGCTGATGAAGTTGGAATTGAAAATTTATCCAGCCAGTTCAGCAAGGGACTTTTTACGGAAATAAGTGAAACGGATACTGAAATATCCTTCAGTTTAAAGAAGAAAATTCTTCTTCTGCGTGCTCTGGTCGGCAACAATAAACTCATAATTCTAGAGAATCCTCTGGATGGAATTCCGGAGGACAACAAAGAAAAAATCAGGAACTATCTGCAAAGAAGAAAATTTAATACAACGATAGTTGTTGTCTGCGACGATGAGCATTTGATCAGGACAGCTGATCAACATATCCACATCGCGGAAGGTGAAATAGAACTTGTACAGCAAAAATAAATTAAGATGGAACTGCAATCGTTCAATAATATATATCACATTCACAAAGAACCGCAAGTCAAGCGCTGGTTTTTGTTTATACTTGTAGGCGGAGTGCTTGTCCTGTTTCTTCCCTGGACACAAAATATTAAGCTTTCAGGAACTCTTACCTCGCTTTACCAGGAGCAGCGGCCGCAGCAAATAAATTCTCCTATACCTGGAAAGATTACCAAATGGCATGTGAAGAATGGTGATTTTGTGAAGAAGGGCGACACGCTGTTGCAACTTTCTGAAATTAAGGAGGATTACCTTGATCCTTTACTCGTACAGCGTACAGAGCAGCAGGTAGAGGCTAAAAAAGGCGTGCAGGATTATTATGAAGCAAAAGTTGGGACTACAAACAGCCAATTACAGGCACTCAATGCTGCCCGTGACCTGAAACTGAATCAACTTCAGGTGAAAATCCTTCAGTTAAACAACAAACTGGCCGCTGAAGAGGCGGAAATGCAGGCTGCGGCCAATGAACTGCGCATTACTGCAGATCAGTATGAAAGACAGAGGAAAATGTATGATGAAGGTTTAGTTTCGCTCACGCAGTTCCAGCAGCGCAATGTGACATACCAGAATGCTTTGGCAAAGAAAACCAGCGCCGAAAATAAAATAGCGCAGACGCGTCAGGAAATACTAACTGTAAGCATAGAGCAAAGTGCAACCGTGCAGGATTACTCAGAAAAACTGAGTAAGACGCAGGGAGACCGATTCCAAAGCATGGGGCAGATTGAAGGCAGCGCGGGCGAGATCGCGAAACTGGAAAATCAGGCTGCAAATTACCGGGCACGCCAGGGATTGTATTTTGTGCTGGCGTCGCAGGATGGACAGATCGTACAGATAAACAAGGCGGGAATAGGGGAGATTTTAAAAGACGGCGAAAGCATCGGTGTGATAGTTCCTGAAAGGGTGGACCATGCCGTGCAAATTTATATTAAACCCGTGGATCTGCCTTTGATTAAACAAGGCCAGCGCGTCATGTGTATTTTTGACGGGTTTCCGGCTATAGTATTTTCCGGCTGGCCCAATTCCAGTTACGGAACATTTGCAGGAAATGTTATTGCGGTTGAAAGAACCATCAGTTCGAACGGGATGTTCAGGGCACTTCTGATACAGGATAGCAAAGAGAAACCCTGGCCACCTAATGTTATGATAGGCACCGGTGTACAGGGAATCGCTATATTAAATGATGTTCCTGTTTGGTACGAACTGTGGAGAAATATCAATGGGTTTCCGCCAGATTACTATGTAGTGGAACCAACTGCTAACAGTAAAGAAGATGATAAGAAATAGTTTAATCTCCATCATTCTGTTTTTTTGTTCTGCCAAAATCTGGTCTCAGGATTCACTGAAAATTTCTCATCAGCAATTTCTGGCCATTGTCAAAAATTACCATCCCATGGCTTTTTCTTACCAATTGCAGACCAGGATCGCGGAGCAGGAAATTTCCCGGGCGCGGGGTAATTTTGACCCGATTTTACAGGGTAAAAGCGGCGAGAAGAAAATTGATGAACTTTTGTATTATAAACAAAGGAATGTTGAGTTGGGAATTCCGACCTGGTATGGAATCGACATCAATGCTGCCTACACTTATATGGACGGACAAAAATTAAACAACAGCGATACAAAAGGTGGACTGTATCAGGTAGGGCTTACTGTTCCATTAGCGAGAAATTTGCTTTATGATAAAAGACGCGCAATTCTGGATCAGGCAAAAGCTGCTTTAAAGATGACCGAAGCCGAGCAGCAACTGCTCACCAATGACTTATTGCTTGAAGCCGACAATACTTATTGGGAATGGGTGAAAAATTACGAAATCTATCTCCTTCAAAAAGAAGCGGTGAAAATTAACCTGTTGAGATTGCAACTCACGAAAAAAACCTATGAATATGGCGAAAGGCCCGCCATTGATACTATAGAAGCTTCCTCTCAGCTGCAGGGATTTATACTGCAGGAACAGGAAGCATGGCTGAATTTTGCGCGGACTACACAGGAACTGCAACTTTATTTATGGCAGGAAAACCGTGAAATCTTACCTTTGCAGCAACCTCTGTATCCATCGTCCCGGTTAAACGAGCATTCTGGTTATTTGGATTATCAGTTTCTAGCTCAAACCATAGAAAACAACAGCGTGGAGCAACATGCTGCAATTGAATATTATCAGCGCAAAGGCGATATTTTACAAAGTGAAAAGAGACTCAAATGGCAGAGCTTCCTACCTAAACTTGATTTTACTTACAATTTATTTAATAAGGAAAATTACAGGGCTGATGTGCTCCCACTGTTTACCAATAATTATCAGTATGGTTTAAGTTTGGAAGTACCGGTTTTTCTGCGCCAGGCCAAAGCAGATTATGAGATTGCAAACATTAAAATCAAACAGAATGATTTAGATTGGCAAATGAAAGCAAAGGAAATAAATATTAAGTTCAACATTTATAAATCAGAGGCTGAAAATTATTATAAGCAGATTGAAACCAGTACTCAAAATATCAGTAATTATCAGAGGCTTCTGCGGGCAGAAGAAATAAAATTCAGCAATGGCGAAAGTTCCCTTTTTCTAATCAATTCCCGTGAAACCAAACTTCTGGAGGCCCAGGAAAAAAATCTGGAACTCAGGAATAAATTCCTGAAAAGCTATAACAAACTCCGGTGGCTGAACGAAAACTTTAGGAAGTAAAACTTTAAGGAACTTGATACTGATTCTCTTCAGTAAAACTCTATTTAAAACCGGACTCAGACTCTTTCCTGATTTCTAATAAAGTAAAAGATCAGCATCGCCCAGGAAATGATCATCATCAAACCTCCGATTGGGGTGATGGGTCCCAAGAATTTAAAATTCATGTTCCAGGCCTCACTCATGCTCATTAGATAAATACTGAATGAGAAAATAAAGGTACCCGCAATCATCAGGATAGAAATCCATTTTTCAGAGGGGCTTTCAAATTTCAGGATATACCCAACGATCAGCAGGAACAGGGCAGAGTACATCTGATACCGTACGCCTGTTTCAAAGCTAGTAAGTTTTTCTGCAGAAATAATCTTCTTCAGTGCGTGCGCGCCAAAAGCTCCTAAAATTACCGACAGCAGTCCGTAAACCGCACCTATAACCAATGTAAATGTCTTCATATTATATTTCTCCTTTTTGATACATGATAATTAGTTTTCCCGCCAGTGTGATTGCGCCCAGGGCAATCAGTAACCACGAAAACTTTTTTGTTGACGCAAATCCCGGGTCTTTTGTTGCTTTCAGAAACACACCGAACGCCAGCAGAAGTCCGGCCAGAATAATTCCGAACATTATTGCGCTCTTAAACTGTTAAACTGAGAGATTACCTCGTGGTGGGTTACCGTCTTATCTTTAAAGTAAGTCACGAAGTGATTTTTTTCGTCTTCTGTGGCTCCAAGTTGGTTCAGGATATTCAGTAAGTGCATCTTCATGTGGCCTTTCTGGATCCCAGTCGTAACCAGTGAACGTATGGCGGCAAAATTTTGCGCCAGTCCGGATACGGCCAAAATGCTCATCAATTCCTGTGCTGAAGGTTTCCCAAGCAGCGCCAGCGAGAATTTAACGAGCGGGTGAAGGTTGGTAAGTCCACCTACCACACCTACCGAAATGGGTAGGTCTATCCAAAAGCGGAACACGCCGCCGTCAATGGTACAGTGTGTAAGGCTGGTGTATTTTCCGTCTTTTGCTGCATAGGCATGCGCGCAGGCTTCGGTAGCGCGGAAGTCATTTCCGGTGGCAATAACCACAGCATCTACACCATTCATGATCCCTTTGTTATGAGTAGTCGCGCGGAAAGGTTCTATTTCAGCAATCGTAACGGCGCGTTTGAATTTAGTTGCGAATTCTTCATTGGAAATTCCGCTGTCGTCTTTAAGATCTTCAATCTTACATGATACCTCAGCCCTTACAATACAGTCTGGCGTGAAGTTGGACAGAATGTTCATCACAATCTGCAGCGAGTCTTTTTCTTCCGGGGTAAAGGTTTCCTCTTTTGCCACTTCTTCCGTCAGTGTCTTGCCGAACTGCTCCAGGCAGGAATTGATGAAATTGGCTCCCATGGAATCCACGGTGTCAAAACTGGCTTTTAGCTGGAAGTAATTTTCCAGATCCGCAGTCTTGTCTATGAGTCGGATATTCAAAATGCCTCCCCCACGGTTACGCATGTTTTTTGTAATCTCTTCCGTAGCCTCAAAAAGTCTTTTCTTAAGTTTGAAATTGAAGAAATGCTGCAGTTTGTGAGGTTCAACATTAATGATGAAATGGGTATGACCCAGTTTCTTCGTGTTGATGATGGTGGTATTGAAACCTCCCTTGTCAATCCAGAATTTTGCTGCTTTGGAGGCTGCGGCTACTACCGAACTTTCTTCCACTGCCATAGGAAGAGCCAGCAGTTTACCGTCTATAAGAAAATTGGGTGCTATGCCGTAAGGCATATAAAAGTTGGAAATGGTGTTCTCCGAGAACTCTTCATGCAGCTTCTGCAGGACAGCGTCACCATTCCAGTATTGCTGAAGTATCTGTTCATAACTGCGGTCATCACTCAGATACTCTTTAATAAGCCAGTCTATTTTGCGCTGCTTTGAAAGTTTTGAAAAACCCTCCACCGGTTGCTGATTCATGTAAAATGATTTGAGATCCAAAGATATGGATTTTGCAGCTATCAATCGGGTGAGGGTTCAGAAAAAGGCAGGTATTCCTTACCTTAATATTTATAGGATTTTACTGGAAAAATACCATGATGACCGCCAAGATAAAACCGATTCCCGCATACAGCATTCCACGCCGGAAGGCTTTCGATTTAAAGTTGAACATCCAGAACGAAGAAATCACGAAGAAGAAAAGTACAAGACCAAATAGGGTGTTCAGCGAGGCATATCGGTGCGAAGAGGTGGATTTATGCAGCTCATTGAACTTCTCAAGTACAAAGGGCAACTGCATCTTGGAATATTTAGCTTCACCCGTACTTACATTATAAGTACCGTCTTTAAACTTCCTTACTGCGCCTTCCTCAGATTCAAATTCAACGTTACGAACCTTGATTTCCTTTGCAAGTTCTTTTTCAGTTAAGTTCGGCTTTAATACTACCTCGTACTTATTCTCCTTTTTCAGGAAATTGGTATCCCTGTAAATGAGCAACACACCACTTAAAGCATACACGGCCATAATGCCGGCAGTAAAATAACCCAGATAGCGGTGCAGGATGCGCATGGTGGACTTAATATTGCCCGACTTTTTTTTCTTTTCCATAGTTCATTTTTTTAGCTGAATGCAGTAAATTACTTAAAGTTTGTAGGTAAGGGTGAGGTAGTAATTGCGTGGAGTAATAGGGTTTACCGAGTAATTTTCATGGTAATTGTACTCTACAGCGTCAAACAGGTTTCCTATTTTTCCCATCAGCGAGAACTTTTGCCAGTCATAGCCAAAACTTAGTGATGCAGTCACATAATCGCCCACTTCCAGCATACGGGAGGCGCCGTTCCGGCTGTCCAGTAATTCCTTGGTGTCATTCCAGCCTGCAATGCGGTCTCCCACAAAGTAAACCCCGCCACCAATCTTTAATCCTTTCACATAGTTGGCAAATGTGTAAAAGACCGATGCGTTAGCTGTTGTGGCTGGCGTGCGCACGAGTCGCTGGTTTTCTACAAAGCCAAAAGTTTCAGGCGTATCCAGATAAACAGAATGGTTATAGGATGCCCCGGCAATGATGGACAGGTTCGGAAGCGGGTTTCCGGTGATGTCCAGTTCCACACCGCGGCTTCTCATTTTACCCGCAAAATCCTTAACTGTGGAATCTAAATTTGCACTTCCGTCTGCCTTAAATTCAGCTGTTTGGTAGAAGTTACGATTATCTATCTGATAAACCGTCAGGTTTAAGGCAACGGCATTGTTCCAGAAATTCTTCTTCATGCCGACCTCAAACTGATCTATAATTGACGGTTTCAGCGCTTTATCATATATGTCGAAGCCGGTATTGGCTACAAAAGAGTTGGTGTAAGTTGCAAATGCAGATAGATTGTCATTCGGCATATAAACTATACCTCCTTTTGGCGAAAATGCACGGTCTACATTAAGTCCGTTCGGGGTGTCTGTATTTGCCAGATAGTCTCTTTTCGTGCTCTCGCTCTCAATATAGGACCATCTTAATCCTGCCAGTACTTTAAACTCCTTACTTAGGCTGATGAAGTCCTGAGCGTAAATTCCAAATCTCTGGGTCGGGATGCGTGTTCTGTCTTTTTTCTCAGCAAGTGGCATGGCGCCCCCGGCCCACGTGGAAGGATCATCCAGATAAAGCAAACCGTTGCCGCCATTACTTCCATAAGTGTAGCCCGGTCCGTAGGCAATCCCATTTTCTGGGTTACGGAAGGTGTACGCGTCGGCTGTGCCGTAATCTCCGTCAGTACCGATCAGAATTTTATGGTTCACTTTGCCGGTGTTCAGTTCACCGTTCAGGTTAATTTGGAGTGAAGAATAGTTTTGCTCGTTGTAAGTCTTGTTCAGAGGTCTGTTCCATTTCAGACGGTCGGCATTGTCGTAAGACCAGGTAACACGTTCTGTAGAAAAGAAGTCTTTTGTATAATTCTGGAAGGAGGCCACCGTATTCAGAGTCCAGAAATCATTGAACTGATGGTTGAAGGTGATGCCCGCAGTAGCCTGCTGTACGTTCTGATACTGCCAGTTTGTGCCCAAAAATGCGTTGCGTGGCAGGAAAGTGTTCAGGGAATAGGATTTATCTTTATTGTCAATGGCTCCAATTCCGAAATCAGGTGTAAGGTCATGCTTCAGGTAATCAGCTTCAACAATGATCTGCGATTTTTCGCCAATATTAAAAAGTATTGAAGGGTTAAAATAATATTTCTGAGACTCTACAACATCGCGGAAACTCTCGGCAGTTTCATAGGCGCCGTTTACGCGGAAGGCAACCTTCTCGCTCAGCGGTCCGTAAAAATCTACAGTTGGTTTGTAGGTGTTCCAGCTGCCGGCGTTCAGGCCAATGCTGCCACCAAAATTAAAACGAGGTTTTTTTGTGATGAGGTTTACAACTCCACCGGCGGCCACATTTCCGTAGAGCATAGCGTTTCCGCCTTTAAGCACTTCCACACGCTCCAGACCTGAAACTTCGGGAAAAACGCCGCTGTTTACACGGGCGCCATTCTTAAAAATATTATCGTTTCCGAAATTGAATCCGCGGCCACCAAAACTGTCCTGCGAATTACCTCGGGAAGAGGTAATGTAAAGACCGTTTACGTTCTGCAATACCTCACTTAGCTGTTTTGCCTGCTGCTGCTCAATGATTTCATGGGTTACGATCGCTATGGGCTGTGGATTCTCCATCACCGTAAGGTTGGACTTGGTAGTGAGCGTTCGCGCATTATTCGGATTACCGGTTTTATGAAGATTAATGTCCTCAATTTGCTGAACCCGCAAAGTGTCGGAATCTTCTACAAATTTCATCTGCGCATACGCCGGAAGGGCAAGAGTTAACAACCCGATACAAACCAGTTTCTTTTTCATTTCCTAGTCTTTATTTAGAATGAATTAAAATAACGGTTGCAAATGTAGTAAAGCAACTTGTTTCGGACAAGCTTATTTTTAATTATTCTAAATAGTTTTAAAGGAAATTGTTTAAGTCTTTGGAAATGAGAATATTTTACATGAACTGATATTTGTCATGTGACCTTAATTGATATATTGCCGACAAAATTCAAACAAACTCAGACCTGCAAAGAAACAGATTAGATTTCCTGAAGTTCCAGCCAGCGAAGTTCCATTTCCCCCAGTTTGGCAGTTAATGACTCCAGCTCATCAGAAAGTTTGGAGATTAGGGCATAATCTGTTTCACTGGTTAGTTGCTGCATTATTTCTGCACGTTTTCCTTCAAGCACAGGCAGTTCCTTATCAATGGTTTCCAGTTCCCGCTGCTCCTTGTAGGAAAGTTTGCGCTGTGCGGACGTGGATTTCGCTACCGGCTGCGGAATGTCAGCCACCTTAGCGGCCACCGTCGCCACGGGCTGCTCTGCCGCTTTTTTGCTTTCCTGGCTTTTCATTTCGCGGTATTCAGAGAAAGTACCTACAAAGTTCCTTATTTTCCCGTCGCCTTCAAATGCCAAAACATGATCTACCACGCGGTCAATAAAATAACGGTCATGCGATACAATGATCAGACTGCCCTGAAACTGCTGCAGGAAATTCTCCAAAACCGTCAGCGTTGGAAGATCCAGGTCATTGGTTGGCTCATCAAAAATGAGGAAATTCGGATTTTGGTAAAGCACATACATTAGGTGAAGCCTTCTTTTTTCGCCACCCGAAAGTTTGGAAATAGGGCTGTACTGGGTTTGGTCATCGAAGAGGAAGAGCCGCAAAAACTGCGAGGCAGAAATCGTGCGTCCGTTCGCGAGCGGGAAATTCTCCGAAATTTCCCTTATGAAATCAATTACGCGTTCTTCTTCCTTATATTGAAGTCCTTTCTGCGAAAAGTAGCCAAACTTAATTGTTTCGCCGGTTTCTATACTCCCACTGTCAGAGGGTTCCAGTCCCTGGATGATATTAAGCAATGTTGATTTTCCTGCGCCGTTCTTGCCCACGATGCCTACCTTTTCGCCACGCTGGAACTGGTAGGAGAAATCCTTCAACAACACTTTATCACCATAACTTTTACTGATGCTATGAAGTTCCAGGATTTTATTGCCCAGCCTTTTCATTTCAAAATCCAGTTCAAGTTTTTCCTTTCGGGTATCTGTTTTGGCTACTTTTTCGGTTTCGTAAAAATCATCAATCCGCGATTTGGACTTTGTGGTTCTGGCTTTAGGCTGCCGGCGCATCCATTCCAGTTCCTTGCGGTACAGATTGTTTGCTTTGTCTATCGTGGAATTCAGGTTGTCTTCGCGAATCATTTTGTTCTCCAGGTAAGTCGCGTAGCTGCCGTTGTGCACGTAAAGGTTTTGGTCCTCCATTTCCCAGATCAGACCGCACACTGCATCCAGAAAATAGCGGTCGTGCGTAACGAGCAGCAGTGTAATTTTAGCTTTGGAAAGGTAATTTTCCAGCCACTCCACCATTTCCACGTCCAGGTGGTTGGTAGGCTCATCCATGATGAGTAAGATGTGACGGTGCTCTGCGCGGGTTTCGGTAAGAAGTTTTGCCAGGGCCACCCGCTTTATCTGTCCGCCGGAAAGGGTTCCCATTTTAGCTTCCAGATCCGTAATCTTAAGTTGAGAGAGTATCTGCTTCATCTCGTTTTCAAGATCCCAGGCTTTATGCAGTTCCATTTCGGCCAGGGCCTTCTCCATATCGTCCGGATTCTCGGTATGCAGTGCGTGGTGGTAGTTTTTCACCGCAACAATAGGTGCTGAATCCAGGGTCATCATAAATTCTTCCACAGTAAGTGCTGAGTCAAATTCAATTTCCTGATCAAAAAGAACCACCTGAATGTCTCTGTTGATGACTACACTTCCGGAATCGGCAATCTCCTTTCCCATGAGAATTTTGAGAAGGGTGGATTTTCCGCTGCCGTTCTTGGCCACAATGGCAATTTTGTCCCCTTCATTAACGTTGAAGGAGATGTTTTTAAAAAGAACTTTGAGACCAAAAGATTTTGTAAGATCTTCGGCAGTTACGTAATTCATCAGACATTTATTTGCCTGCGAAAATACGTAATTTCAGGGTAGTGGCATAAGTAGTAGCTAACTTTAAAAGTTTCAGTAGGTCAGCACCGACCTTTCAAAGTCGCAGAATTTTGGACAGTACGTATTAGAATTTATGGAATTCCGGATCATGAATAACCGGCCGGTATTTACCTCAGTACCGTTATTAATACCGTTTAGCAACAGCATTTGGGAGGTGGGGTCGGGAAATCTGTCCTGGCCAAAATACAGCCTTGCACGCTGAAAACCCTGTGCAGCCATGGCCGCCTGTATTTCTGCTATTGCGTCCTGTGTAAGATCGAAGTAGCCACCAAATTTAGAATGGGCACCCCTCTCCCCATATTCCATTTCACTGCGATGAAAGCTGAAGTAATTTCTGGCTGTTTCGGTGGAAATTTGTGTAGGAACAGGAGGGGCTGGTGGAGAAGTTGCCACCGGATGCATAAAGTAAGTGATGGCAGTACCTGCCAGAAAAGCAGCAACAGTACTAACTAAGTTTTTCGGACTTTTCATAATCTGTGTGTTTGATTGGTTAATTTATTATCCTTTGTTTTGTTCACCGCTCATGATGATATGTTCGCTTTCTATTAATGTAATACAGCTCTTTCATATTCGCAATATTTAGGACAGTCTGTGGCCAGGTTTATGGCGTTGCGGATAATAAAAAGCTTCCCGCTGTCTTCTTCTACGCCTGTGTTGGAGAGTCCATTTAAGAGAAAAGTCTGTTGGCTCGGGCTTGGATATCTGTCCTGGCTAAAGTACACCCGAACATTATCAAACTTTTTAGCATTCATTGCATCCATTATATCTTTAGCCGCTGCTGTATTCAGGTCGAAATAGCCGCTAAATATGAATTCTGCATCTTTCAGATTCTGGTACCCCATTTCGTTGCGGTGATTATCATAGAGAATTTTGGCCTCCTTTTTATCAATTTCTCTTGCGCTGATCAGGTCGGATTTGGTTTTTAATTTATAAAGTAAGAAAGTAAGTGCGGCACCCAGTAAAAACGCAACAAGTACGGGCATAATCAATTCTGAATTTTCCATGATTTCTGTGTTTCGGTTAATAATTAAGTATAAAATTAACAAATAATTCACTTGTGCTTTAATTATTACAGAAAATATTTTTAAATTTATTAAAATAATCACACGTTATGGACTTTCGATTCCCGGATAAGAGCTGTTGGTTGTTATTAAGTTTATTTTTATTTCTCCTCACGTCCTGTAAAAAACAGACGGTAAGCCTTAATGACCAAAGGAAGGAGAAGGTGGCACGTTTGCTCAGTGATGCACAAAGACATCAGGATACCCTGATGAATCCAAAAGCTGCGGACAGTCTGAGCGACGAAATCATAAAAATATCAATGTTTTCAGACGATCCCGAACTGATTGCGGTTGCAAATACCGCTGCTCTGAAATACAGACTTCCTGCGAACATGAACCCTGCCCAGGCGAAGGAGTGTTTTGTGCAGGCGGTTATAAACGCTGAGAAATTAAAAAGCACTGAGGCTTTGGATGAAGCGTATTTTGCCTACTGTGAGTACCTGATCCGGGAAAACCAACCGCAGGATGCACTCAATTACCTTAACATGATTTCCGAAAATAGCCCTGACCAGTCAAAACAGGAGGCCGGCGAGATCAGGAAATTAATTATCCACAGCAAGATTAACCAGATCCAAAACCGACCGGCCGACCAGCTCAGAAATCTTATTGATGCAGATTATCTTGCTACCGATCTTGAAAATGACTCTATAAAATATGAAACATTGAGCTATCTGTCCGATTTTTATCTGCTGAATAAAAAGCATGAAAAGGCCCTGGAGTATCTTGCGGAGCTTAAGAAATCTGTTGAATCCGCTGTTCCTGTTGATTCTGTGCGCTGGTACTATACCGAATCGGCCAGGCTGGTGATCCTGAACCGCTATATGGATCACAAAGTGATTCCTGAAATGTTGAAAAAGATTGATGACTTTGGCAGAAGGAAGAATATACCGCGACTGCGGTTTCAGGCGCAGAGTGCTCTCAGAACCTACTTCATTGATCATAACCAATTCCAGAAAATGGATGATTGGTATAAGAAACACCCTCAGGAACTGAAATATCTGAAAAAGCAAAACCTTTCCTATTATCACCGCGTTAGAGCATACATCGCCGAAAACAGAAAGCAGGTAGATTCGGCCCGTCATTACTTTGAACTGTCTGCTGCTGCCAACGATGACGCTAATCCTTACTTCTATTATATCTATTATTTGCGAAAGGGTGAATTTGAAAAAAGGCAGGGTCAGGATGACGCCGCACTGGCCAATTTTGAGGAAGCTTTTCAATACAGCCTTCAGACCAATAATTACTATGACCAGATAAAGGTAGGTGAGAAGATTGCGGCGCTATACCGGGAGAAGGGAGACCCTGGAAAGGAATTGGAATACGCCAACCTTACCAATACGGCTAAAAACAGCTTAATTAAATTCTTAAGCGATGAAAATGTGCAGAGTGCAGAACTCAACAATATTCTGGCTCAAAAAGAACTGGAGAGGCAAAAAATCCAGGAAAAACAGGACCGGCAGCACAACCTGCAGTATTTAATCATCACCTGTTTTATCATCCTGATAATCATGTCACTGGTGGTGATCTCTTTTTACCGCGTTCCAGTTTGGTGGATCAGGTCTATGGGATATGTGTCATTTATCATGTTTTTTGAGTTTATTGTGCTGCTTATAGACGGGTGGCTGCATCATCTTACCCATGGAAGCCCGGTTCTGATTTTGCTGGGAAAGGTGGTAATTATTTCCGGGCTTTTCCCCCTTCATCACTGGATTGAAAAGACGGTAGTCAACATGTTGCTGAAAAAGAAAGACCTGACCTGGTTCTGGCATCAGTTCCTGAGAATCATGCAAATTAAAAAGGACCCCACTGGCACAGCTGTTCCTCTTGATAAATGAAGAATCAGTCCAGCGTGAGCCTTTTAAGTGACCACAAACTTCCGTTGTAAACGTCAACATCAACCTTGGTGTTGATGCCATAGACAATCCCGTTTTCGGTGAACTGCCAGAAATCCCATTCGCCCGACGGGGTGGGTTGGGGAACATCATTATAGTTAGCGAGCCAAAGTGGATAGTCTTCAAACTCCCCATCCAGGAAATCTTTGTAGTAATGGTAGTAGGTGTAGATAATGGGTTTTTTCCCATAGGCTTCTTCTACAATGCGGCACCATATCTTCAGGTCTTCAATAAGTTTGGCATTGGTTTTTCGCTTGGGTATGCGTTCTATATCCAGTACCGGGGGCAGGTCGCCGGGCTCCAGTTTAACATTCTCGAGAAAATTGTTGGCCTGTCGCACCGGATCCTCATCGGCACGGTAAAAGTGATAGGCGCCGCGAATAAGGTTGTTTTTTTTAGCCAGTTTCCAGTACTCATCAAAATGCTTGTCGGTACTGCGGTTTCCCATAGTGGCCCGAAGTACTGCAAAGCGGATTGGAATTGCGCGGTTGCCTATGCTCAGACTGTCCCAGGCAATATCTTCCGGCCGCTGGTAATGCGAGATGTCAATTCCAAAGGTCTTGTCAGTATTGTCGCCTATAATCCTGTTGATCCGCTGTTCCTCAAACTCGCTATTGCTAAGTTTTTTGTGCGTAAACGGCCGGAAATACATGGCGTAATAAAACGAGATCTTTTCCTTTAGATAAATGCCGGTGCCAAGAAGTGTGCACACAAGAACGATAAGTAAAACCGTCCGGCGCAGTATGACTTTGCTGCGGCGGTTTTTGTGGATTTTTTTTCGGGTCTTACCTTTGGCTTTCTTAT
>CAYXUO010000013.1:0-14284 GCA_964468335.1 uncultured Chryseobacterium sp.
AAGTTGCTGCGCTTCAATTACATTTTTGTTCATTTTCCAGTTTCCTGCAACAATATTTTTTCTCATAAATACTCGTTTTGTTAACTTAAGATTTCCAGAGGTTTTTTAAAAGACTGTAAAAGAGGTGTTCTTTCTCGCTTACTTCGTCATCTGCCTTTATAAGGGATTTCGCAAACTGCTGGAAGTTTTCGCGCTCTTCAGTTGTCGAATCATCCATAAAACAGCGTGCATGGAATTCAAAGTGATCTTTCCATTCTTCCGGTCTCAGCATAGCAATAGTATCCAGTTCATTATCCAAATTCATACGGAATGGAAATTCCTCAGCAAGATATTCCTGGATTTTAAGGCCTTCCTCCGGTGAAAATTCATTGTCAACGGCAGACAGGATCATTAAAAGGTGGTAGCCAGCTATGGACTTATTTGATTTTTGCATTGTGTATATTTTAATCGTTTATTAATTAATGTTTAGAAACTAATCTGTAAGAAAATCTTTAGCCGACTTTTTGTCAGTAATCTTCCCTTTACTTAAGATTAGCACCGAGGGATTACTTCTAGCTATAGTCTTTATCGCGGTGCCGTCCATCAATCCATTTTGTATTTTGTTAAATGTTTGCGGTGCGGTGGATACTCCCAGGACAAAGCTTCCTGTCTGTTGCTTTGCTTTCTCTTCAACCTTGGCAATTACGGCAGGATCGGCATTACCGGGGTGATATGAAAAAATCAGGATGGCGCGTGGTGCAGCCAATACCTGCTCGGTAAGGTCGTTTCCGTCTGTATCTTCAATACGGAACTTAGCGATTTCGGAAGAATATCCCTCTTTTATCAACCTGGACTCCGTTTTGTCTTCCTGGATTTTCCAGGGCGATCCTGCTTCCCAATATTTTCTGTCCATAATATATTGGCCGTCATCCACCTGTTTAATTTCCGAGGTTTGCGTATTCAGCAGGGTATAAAAGGTCTTGTAAACTGACGGATCTTCATCTATCTTTTTCCTTTCAGCATTGATATCGGTTCCTATGCTGTAATCGCGGAAATCTACAAGAGGTTCATGGGCAATTCCCCAGTAGATAATGAAAACCATTATCAGGGATGCTACAGCAAAGGCTGTGTTTTTAGGCCAACTATTACGTTCCGGTCCATTAATTTCCTTTCGGTACATCCACCAAAGAATCAGTAATCCAATGAGAAGTGCAATGTCCTTCCAGAAACTTTGCCATGGCAGCATTTTAAGTGCCTCACCAAAGCAGCCACAGTCCGTAACTACATTAAAGTAGGCGGAGTAAAAGGTAAGAAATCCAAAGAATATACATAACACAATAAGGGCAGCCAATGTAAACTTAAGACGCGTTTTCAGCAGGAGCATAAAGCCCAGGACCAGTTCCAGTACCACAACAATTATAGCCAGTGGCAGCGACTGTTTTTCCATAAACGGCATGTTGAAAACCGCCGGCGAAAAATACTCCTGCAGTTTGAACGAGAAGCCAACCACATCCACGGCTTTCACAAAACCGGAAATCAGGAATACAAGGGCTATTATTATGCGCAGAATTTGCTTTACATATTTCATTTTAAGGCCGTTTTAACTCAATGTGGATGTTGTACTTTCGCTTTTTTGCTCTCCCAGTCTGATTAAGGCAAATACAGCATAATTCAGCATGTCATAGTAGTTGGCATCCAAACCTTCGGAAACCAAAGTCTGCCCGCCATTGTCCTCAATCTGTTTGGTGCGCAGCACTTTCTGGTAAATAAGATCTGTTATGGACGAGATCCGCATCTCTCTCCACGCCTCACCATAGTCATGGTTCTTTTTCTCCATCAGGGCCAGGGCGCTGTCGGTAAACCGGTCATAAAGAGCCAGTATGTCTGCAGCATCCTCGTCCAGCGAATCGGTTACGCCTATTTCCAGCTGGATAAGGCCGATCACGGAATAGTTTACGATGGCAATGAAATTCTCCTCCTGAGTTTCCCCTACTTTTGAAAATCCACTGGTCTGGAAATTCCTGAGACTTTTCACCTTAATGTAAATCTGGTCTGTAAGGGACGGAGTCCTGAGTACCCTGAATGAAGGTCCGTAATCGCTAAGTTTTTTAGTGAAAAGGCTTCTGCAGGATTGGATAACTGAACTGAACTGTTGGGAGGTATTTGGCATTTTTTTCAAAACTCCTCAAAGATACAAAATTGCTTTCAGCTGGCTGAACTGCGCATTTAGTTTTTTACATTTGCCCTATGAATACTACATTTCCAGCCATACCGCACAGCATTAACTGCCGGGGGAAACTAATTGACCTTTCCCGCCCACTTATCATGGGAATCCTGAATATGACACCGGATTCATTTTCCGATGGGGGGAAGTTTAACAGTGATAAGTCGGCGCTTCTTCATGCTGAGAAAATGATGGAGGAGGGGGCATCTATTATTGACATTGGACCACAGTCTACGAGGCCGAAAGCAGAGTATCTATCAGCTAAAGATGAGATCCGGCGTTTAGGTAAAATTATTTCTGCGGTCAGATCAGAGTTTCCGGATATGCTTATTTCCCTGGATACTTTCCATGCCGAAACGGTGAAGTTTGGCTTTGATGAAGGTATTGACATCGTTAATGATATTTCTGCGGGCCAATTTGACGGGAAGATGATTGAAACTGTAATAAATACCGGTCTTCCGTATATTTTAATGCATGTTAATCCGGACTACGCCAGCATGCACGAGAAGGCAAAGTACGGCGATATTACCTGCGACGTAAATTGCTTTTTGCTTGGCAAGGCAGATGAATTATTGAAAAAAGGGATGAAAGACATCATCCTCGATCCCGGCTTTGGCTTTGGAAAGACTATAGCCGACCAATATCATCTGCTGAATGAAACCCAGTTCATTGGTTTGGGAAAATTCCCTCTGCTTATCGGTATCTCAAGAAAATCATTTATTTACAAACATCTGGGTAAGGGACCCAATGACGTGACCGAAGAAACTCAGCAGCTGCACCGCAAAGTGCTGGAAAAAGGTGCCAGTATCCTGCGGGTTCATGAGGTGGCCGCAACCAAGGTTACTGTGGATCAATTTCTCAACATCTAGTTCATGCCCGATAACTTATCGGCATATTCCTGAGCGAATTTCTCTCTGTCAATGTTCAGTTTTTCCAGACTGTCGGGCAAAACATAGCTGAACAGTACTTTTTCTTCATCATCAAGAAAGATAAGTTCCTTCTCTTCTCCATCAATCATTTGCGAAAATATTTCCCACATTGGGGTATCGCGCAGCTTCAGCATTTCGAAAAATCCGGCAGCTTTTATCTGTACAGTTTTCATACCGCAAAAATAGCTTTTTGACAGGATTCATCCAACCGCAAGTTTAAAAACCGAGCAGTTTGAATTTAAGCTGCACTGCAAAATTGTCTGAGAACTTTGATGTGTTGTAATATCCCACTCTGTAGAAGAGTCCCAGATTAAAATAGCTTGACAGAAAATTATTCCATTCCAGCCCAACTTCCTGATAAAGGTGATCCAGTTTCTTAAATTCAAACTGATGGAATTCGGGATCCTTCATATTTCCGATGACGCTTCTGTGTATCACGTCAAAACTGGAAGAATTTTGCCCAATGCTTTTGAAATACCATGGAATACGGTGGGTAAAATACTGACCTATAAATTTATCGTTAAAGTACTGCCCACCTTTCATTGTAGAGAATCCCAGATAAGAAGTGAGGTTAAACTTGAAATTGCTGCTTCCGGCTAATCCGTTCATTGTGTAATTGTGCCAGATAGGTGCATCGCCTAATAAGATTCCGCCGTAAATACGTATGCCTGTGACGCCCAACCGGTTCTTGAAATTATGGTTAAAGAGCATATCCAGTTTGCCGTAATTAAAATCACCACCTAATGCTTCAAAGGCTTGTTCGTAGTTCAGGAAAAGCTCAGGATATTTTTTTTCTGTGGTAAATTTACCCTGGGGCGTCATTATATTTTTGGAGAAGGGCGAAAATTTCAGGGACAGCAGCGCACCCATATTTTCAAATCTGTTACCTAAGCCCTGATAGCTGTATGCAAACGTGGATTCTTCGGACTGTCTCCGTACCGCCAGTTTCATACTTACCGAGTTGGAAACGTCGTAGTCGTAAGACAGTTTGGTGCCTTCCAGGTGATAGAAACGGTCATTGTTAATCGCGATGCCCGAGTTATTAAGCTTCATACGGAAGTCCCAATAGTTTTCACTGAAGCGGCCGGCGGTCATCACATCGTTGTAATATTCAGCGCGGATTACAGATGTTCTGTCCAGTGAAGTGTTGAAGTCGATCCCTGCACCATATTTAATTCCGCGGTCCTTAAATCCGTAGGCAATATAGGCGTCCGGAGAAAAGTATGGGTTGAACTTTTCATTCAGTTTCGAAGCTATTCCCAATCGGATTCCTTCGTATAAATTATAGCCGATAAGCTTTCCAAGATCAAAGTCTACCTGGCGGTAGCGGAATTTTCCCCGCGCCAGTCCCGCAAGTTGCCCGGCTCTCCGGTCAATATTGTATTTTTGGCCCAAACTGTCTATCACTTCATAAGTATTCTGTTCGCGGGAGGATAAAGGTTCCTTTCTGTATTGCTGAAGCAGGCTGCCGTCCGAATTTTTCACTGAAAATGTATATCCGCGGAAGTCGCTTGCCTTATCATCGGTTGGGGATTCGTGATCAAAATAGGCAGAGGTTACAAATGCATAAGTGCGGAAGTTATCCGGTGTTTTATCTTGTGCGGCAGACCTGTCACTAACCTTAGCCTTACTTTTATCCTTGGATTCAGGCTCCATGTTCATATTCGTAAGTTTCATTTTAAGGTTCTCCGACTGCAGGAACCATTTGCCGTATATGAGTTGCCAGATGCTGGTGATGGTGCCGTCGCTTTTGATTTTGCTGTTGCTTTCAATCTTTTTCAGGCCGTAAGTTGCCGCATCAACATATAGGTAGCCGTTAAATTTGCGGCGCTGAACGGGTTGGCGGTAGGTGACCTCGCGAAAACTTATCACGTAGTTTTTCCGCCCTTCAATATCAATGGAATCGGTGAGGAAATAACGGTAAAGGTTACGGTTCTCCTCGCGGATCTCCTTAGGCATCCGGTTACGGTTACTCTGTACAGCCATCAGTTCATAAAGTGGCTCATTGAGGCCTGCAACACGGTTATCCAGAACGTTTATCTTTTCGCCGTACTTTTTGCTGTACAGAAATTCCTGCGCTCTTTCCCAGAGGAAAAGTTTGCTGTTTGCAAAAACTTCCTTTACAGTTACAGCGGTATCTTCAGGCTGCTTTTTTGTCATGGAAAAACGGTCCATCATTTTCATCATGGAACTGAGGGACTGGTTATAATACTGCAGACTGTCTTCGTCTATATCTACCGAAATCTTTTCATATGATTTATAACGGTACGAGTCCAGGCTGGAGGGCATATTGTCTGCATAACGGTCATTGACCAGCTTCAGAATCGCAAGAGCGCGGGGATCACTTTTATCGCTGATGACAACCTCTTCAATGGAACGCGTATTTGGATCCGTTTTTGAAAGTGCCACCTGAATCACTTTATCAACTACAGCATTGTCACGGTCGTATCCAGGAGCTTTAATGTCGATTTGGCGGCATTTGGTCCGAAAAGTAAGCTCACCCTTCGCATCAGTATAGCCCAAAATCTGGTCATTGCAAAATACTACAGCGCGGCGGACAGGTACTCCTGTCCCGGTCTCAACAACCATAATTTTGGACTGTGCGAGGTGAAGTGCAGGTAGTAAGCACAGGATTATCAATAAATAATTTTTCATCAATTCAATGTAAGTTTCGGTTAAGGGGTTCTATCCTGCCAACAAAAGTAAGTAACAAATCACAAAAAATTCCGTTATCAGTATTTTTAAACACTACATGAAATATATCCTTCTGATATTGTTGTTTACGGGCACTGTGCAGTCTCTCAGGTCTCAAAAATGTTATGATTTGGACGAACTTTTACGGACAAAAGTCCATCCGGTATATGAAAAGCATTTGCAGGCATCAAGGAAGTTTAATATCAAAGTTTTAAAAGATACCAAAACGCTTACCAAATACAGGCAGAATGGTAAACTATCTCCGGTAAAATCACTGGGGAAAGGGTACAGGATACAAAATTTAAGTCACAGTAAGCCTGTTCTGGTTCATGAAGCTAAAAATACGCTAAAGGAAATCGCAAAAAAATTCAGCGCAAACAGCAAGGGCAGTACGCTTACACTGACCTCTATGACACGTACGCTGGAAGACCAGTGCCGGCTCCGGAAGGTTAATCCGAATGCAAGCGTGGGACTGAGTTCGCATAACTACGGCAATTCCTTTGATATTTCATATGTGCGTTTCAACGACCGGCTGGCGGTAAACAGCCGTCTGGACAAAATACTTGAAAATGTACTAAAAGAGTTTGAAAAGTCCGGCAAAATTTACTTCATTAAAGAAAAGCAGCAAAACTGCTATCATATAACGGTCAGGGCTTAAGACCACAACTAAAAATTCCCGGCAGTGACCGGGAACTTTGTTGATAATTATGTTTTATAGTGCCAAAGCTTTTTCATAGGCACGCTCCAGACCGCTCAGATCCTTACCTCCGGCCGTTGCGAAGCCGGGATTTCCGCCACCGCCGCCCTGAATTTCTCTGGCAAGGTCTTTCACGATATTTCCTGCATGGTATTTTCCTTCCAGATTCTGGGAAACGGCAACTGTGATCATTGGTTTTTCACCTGCGTCCGAAATGATTACAATCAATGCATCATCCGCTTCCTTTTTAAGCTGGAATACGATGTCCTTCACACTGGCCGCGTCCATGGAAACTTTTTTTACAAGCAGTTTTTTATCACCGGCAACAGTAAAATCGTTTTTCCAGTTCGCAGTTTCGCCCTTTGCCTTGTCCTTTTTATAGATTTCCACCTCTGACTTTAGTCCGGCGTTTTCCTCCATCAACTTTTCTACGGCTTTGGAAAGGTCTTTGGTTTTCAGCAAAGCTGATATCTGTTTTACCTGAGTTTCCAGATTACGGAAATATTCAGCAGATTTGTCGCCGGAAATAGCCTCGATCCTCCTGATACCGGCAGCGGTAGAGCTTTCGCTCTGTATTTTGAAATGACCGATCTCGCTGGTGTTGCTCACATGGGTTCCGCCGCAAAGTTCCCGGGAAGTTCCGAACTGGATCATCCGCACACTGTCGCCGTACTTTTCGCCAAAAAGAGCCATCGCGCCTTTTTCCATGGCTTCAGCAATGGGGATGTCGCGGAATTCCTCCAGACTGATATTCTCTTTTATTTTTGCATTTACTTTCTCTTCTACAAGTGCGATTTCGTCCTCGCTCATTTTGGAGAAGTGTGAGAAGTCGAAACGCAGATAGTCCGGACCCACAAATGAACCTTACTGTTCAACGTGCGTGCCCAAAACCTCACGCAGGGCTTCGTGCAGCAGGTGTGTTACGGAGTGGTTGGCCTGGGTGTTTTTTCTTTCAGAAGTATTAACTTTCGCATAAAAAACCGCTCCGGCGTCTTTTGGTAATTCATTTATCAGTGAAACGATCAGGTTGTTTTCCTTTTTGGTTTCCAGGACTTCTATAATTTCTGTACAGTTGCTTACGTATGTAAGGCTTGGATTAGAAATGTCAAATCCTTCGGTATAGCTTGGGATAAGTATGCCTTTATCGCCTACCTGGCCACCGCCTTCCGGATAGAAAGGTGATTTTGCCAAAACAATCTGGTAAAATTCGCCGTCTTTGTTTTCAACTTTACGGTAGCGGGTGATGTATGTTTCAGTTTCGGTAAGATCATAACCCACAAAAGCTTCCTGTTTTTCTTCCAGAATCACCCAGTCATGCACTTTCTGAGCTGATGATTTACGGGAGCGCTGCTTTTGCTTTGCCATTTCCTCATCAAAACCTGGCTCGTCTACAGTCAGACCTTTTTCTTCGGCGATGATGCGCGAAAGGTCTGCCGGAAAGCCGTAGGTGTCATACAGTTCAAAAACTTCCGCACCGGGGAGCGTTTTCTCGTTTCTGCTGAGTGTTTCGTTTATGATGAGGTCAATTCTTTTCAGCCCGTGCTCAATAGTTTTCAGGAAGGAAGTTTCTTCTTCACGGATCACTTCGGTAACCAGTTTTTCCTGCTTCTGCATTTCCGGGAAAAATGTGCCCATCTCGTTTTTCAGCACAGCAACAAGCTGGTAAAGGAAAGGTTCCTTCATTCCTAAAAACCGGTAGGAGTAGGAGATAGCCCTCCTAAGTATACGGCGGATCACATAACCCGCGCCACCATTAGAAGGTAGCTGTCCGTCGGCGATCGCAAATGAAACCGCACGAATATGATCTACGAGTACGCGGATGGCAATATCCTTTTCGTCTTCCAGGATTCCGGTGTATTTTTTGCCTGAAAGCTCTTCCACTTTAGCAATAAGCGGCGTGAAAACATCGGTGTCGTAGTTGGATTTTTTCCCCTGCAGGGCCATACAAAGCCTTTCGAAGCCCATGCCCGTATCCACATGCTGAGCAGGTAATTTTTCCAGACTGCCGTTGGCCTTCCGGTTAAATTCCATGAATACCAGGTTCCAGATTTCCACCACTTGCGGATGGTCGTTGTTTACGAGGTCCAGCGCGTTAACTGCCGCTTTCTCTTCTTCACTCCGGAGATCAACATGGATTTCGGAGCAGGGTCCGCAGGGACCGCTTTCGCCCATTTCCCAGAAGTTGTCTTTTTTATTCCCGTTGATGATCCGGCTTTCGTCAATATGCGCTTTCCAGAAATTATAGGCATCCTGGTCGCGGCCCAGATTTTCAGTGGCATCTCCTTCAAAGATGGTCACGTACAGATTTTCCTTTGGAATCTTATAAACCTCAGTCAGCAGTTCCCAGGCGTAATCAATAGCTTCTTTCTTGAAATAGTCTCCGAAAGACCAATTTCCAAGCATCTCGAACATTGTATGGTGGTAAGTATCACGTCCTACATCGTCCAAATCATTGTGCTTTCCGGAGACCCTCAGACATTTTTGAGTGTCGGCAATACGTGGTGCCTTTGGTTCCTTATAACCCAGGAAATAATCCTTGAACTGGGTCATCCCGGAGTTAGAGAACATCAGGGTAGGGTCGTCTTTCAATACGATTGGAGCTGACGGTACGATCAGGTGACCTTTGGCATTAAAGAAATCTAAAAACTGCTGGCGGATCTGTTGTGAAGTCATAGTTTAGGATTTATGCTGAAAGCAATGGGCTCAGGCATTTTTGTAGGAATGCAAAATTAAGGAATTTTATGACAAAAAACAGTAGTTTGGTTTTCTAGTAAAGGAAGTTGTATATGCAGCCAACTGTGATAGTTTTAAGAGCTTTTTCTTATCAGGCTCAATACCGAAATCTGGAGTAAAAGCAAGTAGCCAAAGACAATAAAGTACGCTTTCGGTGGCATATTCAGTAACAGCCCATACAGGTTTCGTACACCATCTAACACGTCAGTTTTCTCATAAGTCATGTGGTCTTTACCACCACAGATGCTTACGTACCCCAGGTCTTCCTCAATTGGATCTTTCTGAATGTGGACGGCAAAAAGATGACCTGTTACGTCGATATCTAGGCCATAGGTGTCCTGTTTTGCCTCTGACATCACATCCAGTAATGTGATAAAGTCCTCGTAAGAATTTTGATCACCCATGATGAATTCTATTCCTGTCTCTTTTTCATTTCTTCGTTGAAGATTATTTACTTCTGAAACATATAAATTTCTATTTTGCTTTGCTGTATGAGGTTTTACAATAATTTTCCTGTAATCCCAGCTTCTGAAAGGCTCAAAGGTTCCCGGAACAACATCTGCCGATCCGGGTCTTGGCTTTGCCGGCAATCCCAAATCAATCACAGTGTACACCCTACGGTCAATTCTTTGGCCGCCGTAATGCCAAAGTAGCAGAGGAATAATAATTGCACTTATTACACCCGGAACATAAAACACTTTAACTGACCTTCTGCATTGCATAAGTGAAAGATAAGTAAAAGAAATTATTAACACCTTGAAACAGATTAATGAAACTCAACGAACTAGCAAAAGACCTAAGTATATCCACCGAAAGCTTTATGAAATTTATCCAGGATTTCGATCTTGAACTTTCGGAGTGTATATCCACACAAATGGAAGTGAAGCCTGATTTTGAGCGTTTCGCCCGCGAAAATGCTGACTTCCTTAAACGCTATCAGGCAGATCTGGACCATACCAAGTCAGTAAGCGAAATTGCTAAAACCATCAATCAGCCGGAGGAAAAGGT
This sequence comes from uncultured Chryseobacterium sp., assembly GCA_964468335.1. Lineage (GTDB taxonomy): Bacteria > Bacteroidota > Bacteroidia > Flavobacteriales > Weeksellaceae > Marnyiella. The sequence continues at coordinate 10,265 of CAYXUO010000013.1, forward strand.
GGAGGAAATCATTAAAAAGCAAAAGCCGAAACTCTATGACAACGGTATCTTCCGCTCGTCAGTGTCCAGTTTTGGCATCGACAATAAACTGGGTGGAAATTACAAGTTTGTCTATGATTATTTCGGTAAGAAATCTGGTTTGAAGGAGAGGGATTTCATTGGCTACAGAGATCTTTTCTTTTACATATCCCGAAGTCTGGAACCTTTTATCAACAAAGAACAGATTCTGAATTGGGGCATCCATAAACCGGCGGGAATTATTTTGTACGGCCCTCCCGGCAGCGGTAAAATATTCTGGGCAAACAAAATTGCTGAGATTATCGGTTATAAATTCACCGAAGTTAAAAAGCATTATCTCGGGACTTCATTTGTGGACGGACGCCAGACCAGCTTTAACGACTTTCTGATCCAGATGATGAAGGACGACCAGGTGTTGCTGTTGATGGACGATTTTGACCAGATCATGAGACCGCGCAGCGAAAAAAGTTCAGTAAATTCCTGCGACGAGGCGACTAAGGAGATCATCCTTCATTCGGTGAGCCGTTTTGAAGAGGAAGATCTGTTGATGATAGGCTCGGCTAACTCATTAGCACCAATTGACAAAGAAGTCATGGCTCCCGGCAGGTTTGATGTGCTCATTCCTGTTTTTCCACCAAATGCGCGCGAGCGCTCCGAAATGATTTTATATCACATGACCGAGAATCTGCCTGAAGATTCACTTCTTCTGAAAATTATGCGGAATAATAATGCTGATCACAGGCCTTTCTGGAATGAAGTTGCATCGCATATGAAAGTATTCAGCAATACGATGATTGTGGATTTTACGCAAAGTCTTAAAATCCGTATCAGGAATAAATATCTTAAGGATAATGATGAAAAGATTAAACTGGATTCCAAACTGCTGAACGGCGCGTTGCGGGATGCAAGGGTGAAACTTACTGACGAATACCTGGATCAGATAGAACAGTTTATTATTGATGTTTCGAATAATAATTTTGATGATTTCCCTACGCGGGTGATGGAATTGAGTAAGGAGCTCAACAGTTACAAAATTGTGGAGAAGCCACGTAAAACCATTGGTTTTACTCACTCTGGTGAGCAGAAGAAAGAAAAGTAGTGTCTCTCAATTTAATTTATAGATAATCTGAATTTATACAAAGTTCCACTGCCGTGGCCCGATAATTATAGTTAAGGATTTGCTTAATAAATCCTAAATTTGCAGACCAAAATTTCCCCTGTGATTACACAAGAACAACTTAAGCCCCTAAAGTCCAGAATAGAAGACCTGCATAAGTACCTGCAGATCGAGAAGAAGAAGATTGAAATTGCCAATGATGAAGAAAAAACCGTCTCGCCGGAATTCTGGGACAACCCAAAGGAAGCAGAAGTGTTCATGAAACAGCTCCGCTCCCGTAAGAAATGGGTGACGGACTATGAAGAGATTTTCAGCAGGTTTGAGGACATCCAGGTACTTGCAGATTTTGCCAAGGAGGATCCTGATTCAGAGAAGGAACTGGACGAAGCTTTTCCGGCTCTTATTGAGAAAATTGAAGATCTGGAATTTAAGAACATGCTCTCCAATGAGGGCGACGAGCTTTCGGCGGTACTTCAGATCACTGCGGGTGCGGGCGGAACAGAAAGCTGTGACTGGGCGTCGATGCTTATGCGGATGTATACCATGTGGGCCGAGAAGCAGGGCTATAAACTGCGGGAACTCAACTTCCAGGAAGGCGATGTGGCTGGTGTTAAAACCGTGACACTCGAAATAGATGGCGAGTTTGCGTTTGGCTATCTGCGGGGTGAGAACGGAGTACACCGCCTGGTAAGAATTTCACCGTTTGACTCTAATGCAAAACGACATACCAGTTTTGTATCGGTTTATGTTTACCCTCTTGTAGATGATACTATTGAAATAAACATCAATCCGGCCGATATTTCCTTTGAAACAATGCGTTCCAGTGGTGCCGGAGGACAGAATGTAAACAAGGTGGAGACGGCGGTGCGACTTAGACACGCTCCTACCGGAATCATTATCGAAAACTCCGAAAGCCGTTCGCAGCTTCAAAACAAAGAAAAGGCCATGCAGCTCCTGCGTTCACGCCTCTACGAAATGGAGCTTGAAGAGAGAATGAAAGCCCGTAACGATATTGAAGCCGGGAAAATGAAGATCGAATGGGGGAGCCAGATCCGGAATTACGTAATGCATCCATATAAACTTGTTAAAGATGTGCGTTCCGGTTATGAAACTTCAGATGTTGATGGAGTGATGAACGGCAATATTACCCCTTTCCTTAAAGCATTCCTTATGGCCGACGGGACTTCTGTTTCTGAAGACGATGATCTGACCTTTTAAGTTTTGGCAAACTTTAACAGCGCGGAAATCCTTAAAAAAACTTCCCGTTTCTTATCTTTGCGAATATGGAACACTTTGAGAGCTGGCGGGACCTTCTGAATCCCGAATTTTATATTAGGATGGGTGGATTCTGGCTCATTTTATTTATTGTCTTTGCAGAAACAGGTCTCTTTGTAGGTTTTTTTCTCCCTGGTGACAGCTTACTTTTTGTGTCCGGAATTTATGCAGTTGAACTGGTGAATGAAAGTATTGGATCTACCGGTAATGATTTCCTGGATACCACAATCCTGGCTTCCTGCATCGCAGTTGCAGCCATCATTGGCAATCAGGTAGGTTACTGGTTTGGCCGAAAGGCAGGACCTTCACTCTATAAAAGAGAGGACAGTTTTTTCTTTAAGAAAAAATACCTGAAGCAGGCGCATGATTTCTTTGAGCAACATGGGGCTATGGCAGTGATCATGGCGAGGTTTCTACCCGTTGTCCGGACTTTTACACCTATAGTAGCCGGAATTGTGGATATGGATAAGAGAAAGTTCCTGTTTGATAATATAGTGGGGGCGCTCCTGTGGTCCTTTTCGCTCATATTTGCAGGACATTACCTGGATAAACTGTTTCTTGAGCAGTTCGATATTGACCTGAAAGCACACCTGGAACTTATTATATTGGTTATTGTTCTCATAACAACCTTGCCATTGGTAATGAAGTTCTTCTTCAACAAGCATAAAGATCCGGACTTTGATCCTCAGAACCCCGAATAAATAATTAGACCTGCTTTTTTGCAGGTCATTTTTTTATCCAGTCCAAAATGGCTGGGAAGATAATACTGTCCCGCTTGTATTTGCTGAAAAATCGGGGCGTATGGCCGGTGTTTTTCATATAAATCAGCTTTCGTGAAACGCCCTTCTCAGCAAGCATTGAATCCAGAGTTATTGCCTGATTTCTGTTTACCAGAATATCTGCATCACCCTGAAAAAGGAGTGTGGGCACATTGGATATATGACTGATGGGACTGGCTGCAATAAAATTTTCGGAAATATTTTTACGGCTGAACCTGCTCCCAACCATTGTCTCTACCGTTGGTGAACTGTACCAGCTATGCAGTGAGTTGATGTATTTTGCACTGTGAAAATCCGTAGGGCCACTCAAACTGATGATTTTGGAAACCTTTTGCGGGTTTTGATAGCCATATAGCAGTGCCAGATGTCCGCCGGCACTCTCTCCTAAAACAATATAATTGTCCGGGTTGAGTTTGGCTTTCGGAGCCAGACTGTTAAACTTCTTTTGAGCCAGGGCAATGTCTTCCAATTGTTCTCTGTAAGTAATCCCGTGTTTTTTAGAGACGTGCCTGTAATCAATATTTACAGTGGGTATCTTATGGTGATGCAGAAATTTCTGAATCATTATCATATGCTCTTTACGGCCATATTTCCAGGCACCACCATGCACGATCATGACCGTTGGACTTCCCGGCGCATATTGGGCGGGCAGGAAAATATCCATCACCTGCTTTTTATGGGTTCCGTAGGGCAGGTTCAGAATTTTCTGTTCATTGTAATTCCCTACCCATACACGGTACTTATTATTGCAGGACAGTAGGGTAGAGACCGTCATAAAGCCCAAGCTAAATTTTAGTATTATACTGTTCATATTACCATGTGAGTATACAA
>CAYXUO010000013.1:14294-25936 GCA_964468335.1 uncultured Chryseobacterium sp.
GTATATCTAAGTATTGAACGATTCATTTTACCACAGTATTAATACAAAACTAGTTAATAAATGCCCTGTAAAAAATTAAAGAGACCTTAGGGCCTCCTTAATTTTTCTTCAGTTAAATAAATCCCGAACCTTGTCGAAGAAGGTTTTCTCCTTGCCAGAAGGTTCTGCAACCATTTCACCGCTTTTAAGCTGGCTTTCAAAAAATTCGCGCTGATCAGCTGAAAGGTTTTGAGGAGTCCAGACATTTACATGCACGAACATATCGCCTTTTCCGTAACTGTCAATGCTAGGCAGTCCCTTGCCGCTTAATCGGAGTATCTTTCCGGACTGGGTGCCTGGATCCACTTTAATCTTTACTTTTCCGCCAACAGTTGGGATTTCCTTCTGGGTTCCCAGCGCTGCTTCGGCAAATGAAATGTAAAGTTCCTGATGAAGGTTATCGCCCTCACGTTTGATCGCCGAATCTGTCTCTTCCTCTACCACAACCAAAAGGTCTCCGGGCGTGCCACCGAACGGAGCATCGTTTCCTTTTCCTCTCACATTAAGCTGAATTCCCTCACGTGCGCCTGCAGGAATATTAATTGTGACCTCCACATCATCTTTTATTAGACCCTGAGAGTTGGCGCCTGCCGGAATTTTATCGGCAACCTTTCCGATTCCCTGGCAGGTTCCGCAGTGGGTTTGTGTCTGCATCTGGCCAAACATGGTGTTCATCACCTTCACCTGCACACCGCTACCGTTACAGGTACCGCATGTCTTGCTGGTGGATCCGGGTGCAAGTTTCATTTTCTTAACCTTGATGGTCTTTTGCGTTCCGTTCACCATTTCCTCAAGGTTCAGTTTAATTCTGACGCGAAGGTTGCTGCCACGCAGCTGTTGGCGCTGCGCGCTTCCGCCGCCAAATCCGCCACCACCGAACTGTCCGCCGAAAATATCTCCAAACTGACTGAAAATGTCTTCCATGTTCATTCCGCCGCCGCCAAAGCCGCCACCAAAACCTCCGGCACCGCCCATGCCGGCATGTCCGTACTGGTCGTAGCGTGCTTTCTTATTTTCGTCGCTAAGGACCTCGTAGGCTTCCGCTGCTTCCTTAAATCTATCTTCTGCCTCTTTATCACCCGGATTTTTATCAGGATGATTTTTGAGGGCCATTTTTCGGTACGCTTTCTTTATTTCATCAGCCGAAGCACCTTTGGATATTCCCAATACTTCGTAGTAATCTCTTTTAGACATTCTTCTGTTATATGTTTCTTACTGTTGCGAAATCGGACCGTACTAGGGGTCCTTCGTTCCGTAACCGCATGTTTTGTTAGTTTCCGGTTACTACTTTGGCAAAACGGATTACCTTATCATTCAGCGTATAACCTGTTTCAATGACATCGACAATCTTTCCTTTAAGGTCCTCGGCTGGTGCCGGGATTTGTGTAATGGCCTCATGGTAATCCACATTGAAATCGTCTCCGGATTTTACTGTCATTGGTTTTAGGCCCTTCTCTGAAAGTCTGTGCTGGAATTTCTGATAGATAAGTTCCACACCCTGAAGTTCTGCTTCCAGGCCACTTTTACTGATTTCTTTAAGTGCACGCTCAAAATCATCAAGAATACCCAGCATGGACACCATCATTTCCTGATTGGCGAACTGGAAATAGTCCATTTTTTCCTTTGCGGTCCTTTTTTTGTAATTTTCGAATTCGGCGAAAAGGCGGATATAGCGGTCTTTTTCCTCTGCCAAAAGTTCCTCGGCACTTCGTTCCGCTGTCATATTTTCTGTGTTCAGCTCTTCAGTGTCATTCATCTGATCTCCGGCTTCAGCAGGCAATTCCTTCTCAATATCTTGGTTTTCCGACATGTTTATAAAATTTATACCATCGGTTTCACAAAGATATTGCCAAAGGCGGGGACTGGACAATTCGGCACAATTTCAGAAGCTTCGCAAACAATCCCTCATTATTTTTAAGAAAAGAATGCCTTAGGTGATTTTGTTAATGAAGGTGCAGGTTCCCGGTGATCAGCCAACAAAGAAGGTTTCGTACAGTAAATAAAGATTTAGTAAAATAATTACAAAAGCAATAATCCAGATAATGATCTTCAGCCACAGTTTATTTACGAATTCGCCCATTTTTAGTTTTGAACCTGTGAACATAACAAGTGGTACGACCGCAAAACTCAATTGCATGGAAAGGATTACCTGACTTAAAAGGAGCAGATCTGTGGTTCCGCGCTCGCCGTAAATGATGGTCACTATCAGCGCAGGAATAACGGCGATTAACCTTGTAACCAGCCGGCGCAACCAGGGCTTAAGACGGATGTTCAGAAACCCTTCCATTACGATCTGGCCTGCCAATGTACCGGTTAAGGTGGAATTCTGTCCCGAGGCCAGAAGAGCTACAGCAAAAAATATACTGGCAAGGGTGGTGCCCAGCAGTGGAGCCAGCATCTCGTGGGCATCATGGATATCAGCTATATCCTGATTCCCGGTGGTGTGAAATGTTGCTGCTGCCACAATCAGGATGGCTGCATTTATGAAGAAAGCCAGTAGCAATGCCATCGTACTGTCAATTGTGGCAAATTTTATAGCTTCCTTTTTACCTTCGTGGGTCCGATCGTAGTTTCTTGTCTGCACAATACTGCTATGCAGGTAGAGGTTATGGGGCATAACTGTGGCACCAAGAATGCCAATGGCAATATACAGCATGGCAGGATTGGTAATTACTTCTTTTTGCGGTACAAGGCCACTGAGGATAGGGAAAATGTCGGGTTTGCTCAGTATAATTTCATACGCGAAGCAGCCTAAAATGACGAAAATAAGTCCCGCAACGATACTTTCAATTATCCGGAATCCTTTTGCCTGAAGGAATAGGATTATAAAGACGTCAACCACAGTAATTACCACGCCCCAGGTGAGCGGGATGCCAAACAGCAGGTTCAGCGCGATAGCTGCACCGATGACTTCAGCTAGATCGCAGGCAGCTATGGCAATCTCACAAAGGATCCACAAAATAAAGTTTACAGTAGGGTGAAAATGGTCGCGGCATGCCTGCGCCAGGTCTCTTTCAGCCACGATCCCCAATTTTAGGGAAAGGTGCTGAAGGATGATGGCAAAAATGTTTGATATGAGGATTACAGACAGGAGCGTATAGCCAAACTTAGCTCCGCCCGCTATATCCGTAGCCCAGTTCCCCGGATCCATATATCCCACCGCAACCATCATACCCGGGCCTGTGAAGGCAAAAAGCTTTCGCCAAAACCCGCCGTCCTTAGGGATGTTGATACTGGAGAAAACTTCGGGCAGTGAATCTGCAGACCTTTCACGTCGCCATGCTTTTGCAGATGATTTAAAAAACATATTTTTTTGTTAGATTAGTCTAACAAAAGTAAGTAAATAACTTTTGTATGCAATAGGTATGTCACTTTCCTTTGAGTTAATTGCGATTCATATTATATTTTATTACCAGAGGTCTGTAATTTTCATCTGTCGCTTAGCCGGATCAGATTTCTTAGAGCTTTAATTATTTGGATTCCATTAAATTTAAAATGTAGTCACTTTGAAAACCAATAAAAAACCGAAGCAATTTTGCTTCGGTTCGTTTAACTGTTTCTCCAATGCAGCGAAATAGCTGACTGAAAAAATATAAAATCCTATTTTCTGATTACTTTCTTTGTTACGTTGCCACGCTCTGTCTGAATATTAATCAGGTATACACCTTTAGGCATAGATTTCATGTCAATCATCTGAGTTTCCTTCGCCTTGATGTTTAACAGCATTTTACCGCTCATATCATGCATCGTAATATTATCGGCTTTCAGCGGCACCAGAACTGTAACATAATCATCTGTAGCAGTTGGGTAAACAGCAACAGCTTCCTTAGGATCAACGTCGCTTACTGCAAGCTGATTTGTAGCTGCGAAATCATATCCGGTAACAATTAGTGCATAGTCCTGCGGTGCTGTAGCGCCGTTATCATTTTTCAATGTTCCTTTATTGCTGACTTCAATTCTGTACTGTCTGCCGGCTACAGGGTTTTCCAGTAATACCATTTCAATATTGTCCACAATATTGTCTCCTTTTGTTGCGGGAGCCATTGGATCTGTAGCGCTTAATTTCCATGGATAGGTAACCTGGTTGGTTACAGTATCAATGATTTTGAGGTCCAGGTCATTAATGAGCCGTGGTGTAAGGTTCTGCCACATATCCTGACTGGTGGTAAACGGAACGCCTTCAGGATCTACCCATGAAACAGTAGCTTTTAACGGTGAACCTGCCTGTGCAACTACCACTCTGTTGTATGGCGTACCGGTAGTCAATGAATTACGCACAAAAATATTTTTGTTTGCATTATTGTCTATCAGTATCTGTGCGCCTTTAGCTCCGTCAGCAAATCCCCATCCGAACCAAACGTCAGGTCCCGGACTGGTTCCAGCCTCATTGGCAGAGTGAAGAAGCAAAGCTTTCATTTCATCAGCTTTAAAGATAAAGTTGGCATTTCCGGAAAGATTTCTCTTTACATGTGTTAGTGCACCTGCAATTCCACTAATTACGGGCGCTGAGTACGATGTTCCCTGCCCGTTATTAATAAAACTGGAGTAATTGGTTGCTGAAGTGTACGTTGGTATAAACATAGAAACACCAACTGCAGAAATATCCGGTTTTACAGCACCGTCCTTTCTTGGTCCGGCACTGCTGAAGGAAGCCTTTATCACATCGGACGGTTGGGAATAATACCCAAGATTTCCGGCTATCCTGTTCGTAGCACCCACGATAATCAGGTTCTTACCTACAGACCCCCATCCTATACAGTTATATAAGTTGCTGCAGTTATTAGCTGGGATAATGTCTGATGCCGTAAAGGGTGCCCAACTGCCGTTCGGCATTCTCCGGTATGCATTTACGTAGGAGCCGTCCGGACCGTCGCCAAAGTAATTTCCTGCAGACTTAACTACAATCTGATTAGGATTATCATAAATGATTGCATCATAAGTGGCGTCATTACTTACATAAGCACCAGACCAGGTATCGGTAGGGCTCAAATCATAGTCGCCTTCCCAGTACCACGCAGCTCCATCCTGTCTCCAGCCACGAACTATTCCATAGGAGTGGTTGGATATGTTTGCATTAGGGGAGGCCGCTAACTTTTGGTAATTGTTTCCCGCCGGAGTTGTATTAAAAGAATAACTGTTGATTTTAACGTTTTTAATCACGCCGGTTGTACTCACGTTCGAATTTCCTTCTGAGGCAATGATTCCGGCAACGTTGGTAGCGTGCGAACTATATCCAACCTGACCGTTTTCTAAATCAAAAACCCTGGGTGGATTAGGCGCGACACCACCTACTGCTCCAAAATCAACATGTTTTTCAAATACACGGCCGCCGTCCATAACCATTATGTTTTGACCCTCACCGTTAATGGCAACGCCATTTAGACCTGTTAAACTACCGTTTTGCAAAACTTTTACGTTTGCAGCACGGTTTGCAAATTCATCATCAGCTTCCCAAAAATAAGGGATGTCTCCAATAAATCCCGCAACCGTAGCTTTCATCCTTGCAACTTCCACCTCGGTAAAATTTTCACGTCCCTGTTTTGAAATATAGTTCTCAATCTTTTGCTGATTTTGAACGCTCTCCCGCTCAAGTCGTTGCGCTAATTTATCCTGGTTTTGGGCACTAAGCACAGAGCACATCCCAAAGCCCAGCAAAAATAATACTGCTTTATTCATTTGATAATTTAATTTATTAGATGGTACATTACTAAGATTACAAATATAATAATAATTCACAACTTTATCAGTTGTCTGCGAGGTGCATTAAGTATCCACAATACGGAAAATTTGTAAAAAGGCTACATTTAGCTTTCTGTCTGCCTACTGTATAGTCATTGACTGATATTGAATTCATAGTGAATTTCAACACAAATTTTTACTTTTCTCCAATCATTTGGATGGTCTGCGCATTAAAATGTTAAATGAATCTGTGATTTAATCCCCTCTTTTCGCAACCAAAAGCCGAAGCAGTCCTCAGTTCATGCGCATAATGAGCAGTCCAGATTCATTCTATCTATGAATTAAAAAATTTAGGCTGAAAAATTTGGAATTTTTCCAATGCGAAATTCTGCTGTTGTCCAAATTTTTTTTCATGAAATTTTAAGCTAATTTTACCGAAATTACCCCTGAAAAATGTTCTTAATATTCGATACCGAAACTACAGGATTACCTCAGAATTTCAATGCTCCTATTTCAGATTCGCAAAACTGGCCAAGAATGGTTCAGATTGCCTGGCAGTTGCATGACCGCAATGGTAACCTTATTGAAAATCAGGATTATATCATTAAACCAGAGGGTTACGATATTCCGTTTAATGCCACAAGAATTCATGGTATTTCGACAAAAATGGCACATGAGATGGGCCGTGATCTGGGCGAAGTACTTTTGGAGTTTCAGCAGGTTCTGGAGCGGGCTCAGGTAGTGGCCGGGCACAATATTGATTTCGATTACAAGATCGCCGGCGCGGAGTTTTTCCGTTTGGGTATTTCAAACAGCCTGCAGGAAATTCCCGCAGCCGACACAATGGTGCTGGGTACACCTTATTGTCAGTTAGGAGGTGGGAAAAACGGAAGATATAAATCTCCCAAACTGGAAGAACTGTACGAAAAACTCTACGGGAGCAAATTTGATGAGGCACACAATGCTGCGGCAGATGTTAACGCAACGGCGCAGGTTTTCTTTGAAATGATCCGCATCGGACTTGTTCCGGCAGAACTTCTCAGAATCAGCGAGGTTGAACTCCAGCAGTTTATCTCCAGTAAGCCCTCACCCGTATTACCGTTCCCGATCGTGGTCCGGCGCCAGGTGGCAGCGTTTAAGAAAAAGAAAACAGTTGATTTTGGCGAGTCTGACGAAATTGAACTGGGTGACTACTTTAACTTTCATAATCACAGCATATATTCCTCACTTCAATCTACTACAAACATTTCTGATTTGGTGCGTATAGCGCTGAAGTTTGATTTTCCAGCAGTAGGTCTGGTGGATCTGGGAAATATGATGGGTGCTTTTAAATTTGTTTCTGAAGTTGAGAAAGCTAATGATGGCATCAGGAAAAATTATGAGGAGTATCTACAAAAGAAGGACAAGGCGGAAGCTGAAACTCAGGATTTCTCAATGCCGGAACCCCGACAGAATCCATTGATTCCGGTTATAGGTTGTGAGTTCTATATATCCGACCGGCCGGAACAGAAGCAGTTTACCAAAGACGATCCCGACCGAAGGACACATGTTGTCTTGCTGGCGAAAAATTTTGACGGTTACAGGAACCTTGCTAAATTATCAAGTCTGGGTTTTGTAAACGGTTTTTATTTCGGTGTACCCCGGATTTCCAAAAGCATGATTGCGGAGTATAAAGATAACTTAATCGCCCTGACCGCGGGGACCGGCGGGGATGTCCCGAATACGGTTCTTGAATTTGGTGAGACGAAAGGAGAGGACGTATTCCGCTGGTGGAAAGAAACATTTGGTGATGATTTCTATGTGCAGATCCAGAACCATGGAGTTGAGGAAGAAGAGCATCTTAATGAGGTCCTGCTGCAGTTTGCAGATAAATATGAGGTGAAGATACTGGCGCAGAACGAGACTTTTTATACAGAGAGAGATGATGCCAATATTCAGGATATTCTGTATTGTATAAAGGACGGCGAGAAACTCAGTTCGCCTGTGGGTCGTGGTTTCGGTAAGAGGCGCGGTCTTCCCTCCAGGGAATTCTATATAAAGGATCCCAACGAATTAAAACAAGCATTCATACAGTTTCCTGATGCCTTTGCTGCCTACACGGAGTTTTTTGCCAAATTTTCCCCGTACACATTGAAACGTGATGTGCTGTTGCCTGAATTTGATATCCCGGCGGAATTTTTGAGTGAAGAAGATCTCGCTGATGGCGGAAAACGCGGTGAAAATGCATACCTGAGACATCTCACCTACGAAGGAGCCGCAAAAAGGTATGCCGAAATAACCGAAGAGATAAGGGAACGCCTGGATTTTGAGCTTGAAGTTATTGCAAAGACGGGTTATCCCGGTTATTTTCTTATTGTGCAGGATTTCTGCAATGAAGCCCGTAAAATGGGGGTTTGGGTGGGACCTGGGCGGGGTTCGGCTGCGGGTTCGGCAGTTGCTTACTGTACGGGTATCACCAATGTGGATCCGATTGAATACGACCTTCTGTTTGAGCGTTTCCTGAATCCCGAAAGGATTTCGATGCCTGATATTGATATTGATTTTGATGATGAAGGTCGCGACAGAATCATTAAATGGGTGGTAGAGAAATACGGCAAATCAAATGTCGCGCAAATTATCACCTACTCCGTTTTAGGTGGAAAATCTGCGATAAAAGATGCCGGCCGTGTGCTGGACCTCTCAATTCCCGAAACCAATAATATCGCCAAACTGGTCCCTTCCACACCGGGAATGAACATTGCAAAGGCCTTCGCGAAGTTTGAAAAACTGGGTGATGAAGACAGGATTCTGGCTCAGGAAATGAAAGATATTCTGGCTAACCCCGACGACAGCCGCTTTGAGGTGCTTTCAGCGGCACAGAAAATGGAAGGTTGTATCCGTAACACGGGAATCCATGCCTGTGGGGTGATAATTACCCCTGAAGATATTTCAAATCTGGTACCCATCACTATTGCCTCTAAGGACGCCGACATCCTGGTGTCACAGTTTGATAACTCTGTAGCTGAAAATGCGGGGCTGCTGAAGATGGATTTCCTGGGTCTCAGGACACTCACCATTATTAAACATGCAATAAAACTGATAAAGGAAAGGCATGGGATTGAGATTGATCCGGATATTATTCCTCTGGATGACGCGCGTACCTACCAATTGTTCAAGGAAGGCAAAACCGTAGGGATTTTTCAGTATGAAAGTCCGGGAATGCAGAAGTATATGCGTGAACTGAAGCCTACCAAATTCGGCGATCTTATTGCCATGAATGCCCTGTACCGTCCCGGACCCATTAAGTACATTCCTAATTTCATTAACCGTAAGCACGGCCTGGAGGAAATTATATATGACCTGCCCGAAACTGAGGAATATCTAAAGGAAACTTATGGCATTACGGTGTACCAGGAGCAGGTAATGCTGCTGTCGCAAAAACTCGCCAATTTTACCAAAGGTGAGGCCGATACGCTGCGAAAAGCTATGGGTAAAAAAGATCGGGGGACATTGGATAAAATGTATCCCAAATTCCTGGAGGGTGGTGAAAAAAACAACCTGGATGTAGATAGGCTTAATAAGATATGGAAGGACTGGGAAGCGTTCGCAGAGTACGCCTTTAATAAATCTCACTCCACCTGTTATGCGCTTATTGCCTACCAGACCGCTTACCTCAAGGCCAATTATCCTGCAGAATACATGTCCAGCGTAATGACCAATAATCTGAATAACACCAAGCAGATTGCGATGTTTATGGAAGACTGTAAAAATATGGGTGTGGATGTTCTTGGACCGGATGTAAACGAATCACAATATGAATTTTCAGTTAATGACAAGGGTCAGATCCGATTCGGTTTGGGTGCTATAAAAGGAATTGGTGAGGGACCAAGTGAAGCTATCGTGAACACCAGAAAAGAAAGGCCCTACAGCGATGTATATGATTTTTTCCAGCGGATTCCATCCTCCCAGATGAACAAGAGAGTGGCTGAAAGTTTGGTGGTGGCCGGTGCTTTTGATGAGGTAGATGTCTATCACCGGGCACAGTATTTCGATATAGATAATAATGGTAAAACCAACCTGGAACGTCTGCTCCGCTATGGACAAAGCTTCCAGGACAGCCGTAATGAAATTGAAAACTCCCTGTTTGCAGATTTTGCAGAAGAGGTCCGGATAGAACCGCCCAAAATCAATCCCGCGCCGGAGTGGCCCAATATGTATCTCCTGAATAAAGAAAAGGAAATCATTGGATTTTATCTGTCGGCCCATCCGCTGGACGAGTTTAAGTATCAGTACCAATTCATTCAGGGGGCTTTAGGGAAAAGCAGCATACTTAGTGGAAGGGCTGAGGAGGAACTGCCCATCCTTGATCCGGTAGTTATACCAGTGGAAGTCAATGAAGAGGAGGCCGATAATCTGGTAGATCTGATTGTTGATGAGGACGAAGAACTCATTGATGAAGATCGGAAAAATGTGGAAGCAAGAGGAAGTTTCAATTTCCTGAACCTTGATGAAATAGATGCCTTTCGGGACAGAAATTTTGGTCCCGACCAGATCCGGCTGTTTGAAGAAATACAGGATTACAGAGAAAAACAGAAATTCAACACCAATTCCAAAGAGTATATGGTGGCAGGACTCGTAACAGAATATACTGTTCGGGACGGACGTAACAGCGGTGAGAAAATCGCATTTATTACCCTTGAGGACTATTCAGGAAGCTATTCTTTCCGGCTTGGTGACCGTGATTATCTTAGGCTTAGAGATAAGATTGATGTGCAGCGATTCCTGATTTTCAAACTAAAATTTACAATTTCCCGTGACGGACGCGTGTTCGTTAATGTGACCGATGTAACCGAGCTAAAAGAAGCTTTTGAACAGTTTGCTAAAAGCATGACTGTTGTATTGGATATCAATGACCTTCGCCGTAATGATTTGGATTTCCTGCGGGAAGTGCTAACCAACCGTTCGGGGAACCATAAACTGGGTTTTTATGTAAAAAATCCAGCCGATCAAAGTCATGTAGAAGTACTGAGCCTAATGACCCATGTCAATATCAGCGGAGACCTGATTGAGGTGTTTAATGAAATGCACCGGTATGAGGTTTATCTTAATTAAATCCTTCATAACGGCTAACTACGTCGTTTTACTTAATTTTTATAAATAGTACAGATTTCATAATAATTTTTAGCGAATAAATTAGGTGAGTGTTGCAAAATTTTATTAATTTAGTAAAAACAACACAAAGATGAAAAAAGAAACAATTATTTACAGTGAACATGGGCTCTGCTTGAGTTTCATGGTCAATTCCCTCCGGGAACACGGCTTTCAAAATCAGTATGAAATCCTAAAAACCAATTCTTTAAGCGAAGTTCGGGACCTGGTGAGCGATAAATCGCAAATCCTTGTTCTGTATCTGAACAGCGTGAATATGGTGGAGGCTTTGGATCTGGTTGAAAAAGTACTTGTGATCACTCCGGATTTGAAGATCATTGTAATTTCGGTGAAGTCGGAAATGAAAATGGTGAAGAGATTCTTTGACAGGGGGGTCAAAGGCTATCTTGGTAAAGACACGGATTACGAAGAGTTCCATAAAGCTTTAGCGCAAATTATTGACGGAAATGTTTACATCAGTAATGATTCTAAGGAAGCACTGGTAAATTTTATCTGCAGCGTAGATGATGAAAAGGAAAAATCCGGTCCGCGCAATACTGAACTTACAGCACGGGAATTGGATGTACTGAACCTTATATGCGACGGTTTGCGTACAAAGGCGATTGCTGAGAAATTATTTATCAGTACCCATACCGTGGAATCACACCGCCGCAATATTCTTCTCAAATTTAATATTAACAGTTCGTCGCAACTGGTAAAATATGCTCTTGAAAACAGTCTGGTAAATTAAGATTGATTACCGTTCAATAACCCATAAAAAAGGCAGAGGATTTTAA
>CAYXUO010000014.1:0-24814 GCA_964468335.1 uncultured Chryseobacterium sp.
AAAACTATTATAGCAGTACTAAAGATCTTCTCAATTAATAGGATACTAATTGGAATTCCTGCCATAGTTAGAATTTTAAAAGCAAAATAAAACCCTAACACTCCAAAAAAATTAGTTACTGGTTTTTGAAACGCGGCTACTATTTTTGTATCTAAATTAAACTTTGTTTTATTAACAAGTTTCAATATTATTTTGAATACATATTTTGCAAATATATTTTTTAATAATCAAGGGCACAACTGTTTTTTTTTAATGATTAAATTATCCATCTTTGCTTTCCCGATAAAAATTAATAACCAGAGGCCTAATTGAAGTTGAACAAATGAATGAAAATTTAGTACTGATTTGGGAGAAATGCCTCCAGTTTATGAGGGACAATCTCAATGCTGCCGAAGACTCTTCCAACCTGAAAAAGCTTGAGAACTCTTTCGATTTGCTTTTCGATAAGGTTCAGCCGGTTTCACTGGTTGATAACAACCTTACTTTGATGGTTCCGAGTGATTTCTACAAGGAATATATTGAAGACAATTACCTGTCTCTACTTTCAGCAGCATTAAAAAAGTACATCGGGAAAGGCGTAAAATTGTGGTACCAGGTAATGGAAAACAAACCTGCGGGAAAAGAAAAACCCATTACTGTAAACGTAAAGGGAAAATCCACGCCACCGCCAAAGCCTCAGGAAACCATGCCTCAGCACTTTTCGTCGGACAAGATTGTTAATCCTTTTGTAGTTCCGGGCCTCCAGAAAATCAATATCGATTCCAACCTTAAGGCCGATTTTTCATTCGACAGTTATGTGGAAGGCGAAAGCAATAAATTTGCGTCCACAGTGGCACGGTCCATAGCCAAAAGACCGGGGGCAACTGCCTTTAACCCACTTTTCCTGCACGGGGGATATGGAGTTGGGAAGACCCATCTTGGCCACGCCATCGGGCTTGAAGTAAAAAATACACTTCCGGACAAAGTAGTTCTTTATCTTTCATCGGAGAAGTTTATACAGCAGTTTGTGTCGGCAGCCAAGGCCCACAAACAGACTGAATTTGCCAATTTTTATCAGATGGTGGATGTCCTGATCATTGACGATATCCAGTTTCTATCCGGAAAGTCGGCCACACAGGACAGTTTCTTCCACATTTTCGATTATCTGCACCAAAACGGAAAACAGATCGTGTTGACGTCTGACCGTGCGCCGGTTGATATTATGGACATTCAGGAGCGTATTGTCTCCAGATTCAAATGGGGTCTTGCAGCAGAAATAAAAGCACCAGATTTTGACACCAGAAGAAAGATTATCATTGATAAGCTGAGCCGCGACGGAATTGAGATTGGGGAAGACATGCTGGATTTTCTGGCCAATGAGGTGAAGAGCAGTGTTCGTGACCTCATTGGGGTCATCAATTCTGTAATTGCTTACTCCACAATCTATAAATCGGATCTTACGCTGGAATTGCTGAAAGAAACCATCAGCAAGATTTCATCTACTAAAAAGAAAGTTATCAATATTCCTTACATTCAGGAGGTTGTTTGCGAGTATTTTGGCATCGAGCGTGAACAGCTGCTTTCGAAAACCAGAAAGCGTGAGATCGCACTGCCCAGGCAACTTGCCATGTATTTTGCAAAAGAGTACACCAATGCCACATTCACCAAAATTGGTGAGGAAATGGGTGGTAAAGACCATTCTACAGTAATGTATGCCTGTGATACCATAAAGGATGTATCGAAAATTGATAAGGAAATTAAAAAGTATGTGAAGGAACTTACGGAAAAACTGAAGCATTGATCATTCCGCGGTCCTTAAAAAATTTAAACCCTTTCAACTTATAATTTAGCTGAAAGGGTTTTTTAAAGTGTAAATCAGTCTGATTATGAAGATTTTAATTGTTTGCCTGGGAAATATATGCCGCAGTCCATTAGCTGAAGGAATTTTGAAATCCAAGCTGCCTGCTGATTTTGTGGTGGATTCCGCGGGAACGATATCACTGCATGAAGGTGAACAACCGGACAAACGGGCGATAACCGCAGCCAAAAATAACGGTATTGATATTTCCGTACAAAGATCCAGACCTATAACTCCGCGTGATTTTCAGACTTATGATCACATTTACTGCATGGACAGGACCGTACTGCATGATGTTATAGATATGACCCAAAATGAAGTGGAGAGAAGTAAGGTGGCTCTCTTTCTGGAAGCTGCAGATATGGACCTCAATGATTTTGAGGTAAAAGATCCTTACTGGAGTGAAATGGAAGGTTTTGAGGAAGCATTTACCATACTTGATGAGGCCTCCGAAAGAATCAGTAAGAAACTCACCAACCAAAATTAACAGCATGCTTTTCCTAATACCTGCCTACCTTTCAGAAAATTCTCCCGTATCTTATTTTGCCCCGGCGATAAAAGAGTACATCCTGAAGACCGACTTTTTTTTTGTTGAAAATGAAAAGACAGCCCGTAAGGTCATTAAATTTTTTGCCCCGGAGAAAAAGCAGGCTGATCTGAAGCTGTATCTGCTTGATAAATATTCGGAGCGGTCGGATTTGAAGGAAGCGCAGGAGCTGATGCGGACTGGTCAGGACTTTGGATTGCTGTCTGAAGCCGGACTTCCCTGTATTGCGGATCCGGGAAACCTGATGGTGAAGTGGTGTCATGAGAACAAAATCCAGGTCGTACCTGTGAACGGACCTTCGTCAATTATTCTCGCCTTAATTGCAAGTGGCTTCAACGGTCAGGAATTCACCTTTCATGGGTACCTTCCCATAGAACGCTCTGAAAAAAAAGTGAAAATCCAATGGCTGCAGTCCCAGGTTGAAAAAACCGGCTACTCACAGATTTTCATGGAAACGCCCTATCGCAACAATGCACTCATCGAGGACTTATGCAAATTTCTCCCTCCATCCAGCAAACTTTGCATTGCAGCAAACATTAACGATCCGGAAGCTGAGTTCATTCGAACACTAAGCATTAAGGACTGGCAAAAAAGCAAACCGGAACTTCATAAAATCCCGGCTGTTTTTGTGCTTGGCAGGTAGTACTATTTTTTATAGTGATAGGTAAGGCCATTCACTGAATCATCACCCAAACTAAGGTCGGTCGCATTTACGCTGTTCACCATTCTGTCCGGATCATTGGAAAAGTCAATATACATTTTTTCCACGTGATCGGTTGAGGTTACTCCCCTGTACAGGGAATAATTACCCTGGCTCTGTACCACATCATTTTCTTTTATGGTATAGGTACCTTCTGGTGTCAGTATAAGTTCGGCAGTTTTGCCGGTACTGATTGGATTCTCATTTACATTCGGTCCGGTAGTGGCTATCCAGTCCCAAGATCCCACATACTGCTCATTCGAAAACTCGTCTTCGCGGCTGCCGCAGGAAATGTTGGCCGTAATTAGAACTGCAGGCAAGATCATGCGTGTAATAATTGTTTTTAGGATCATCATGGTGAATAATTTAATACCCAAATTTACTCAAATATTAAATCCCAGGCATCACTTCACCATACGAATCGCCGAATTGTGACAGGAATCATAAAAGCCCAGTGTGTCATTTAATTGCCGATCTGGAATTTGAACGTTTCAGCATCAGGTTAGTTAATCTTTAAAAATAATTAGTTAAAGTTTTGCTTCCCGAAAAACGAGAAATTTGTATTATTACGCTCCTAATTGAAGATGTATGAATGAAACCCTATCTGTGGCAGAATTTTTTGAAAAACTTATTACCACCGCAAATGACCTTATCTGGTCCAATGCCTTAATTGTCCTGTGCATCGGAACCGGTATTTACTTCAGTATCCGTACTAAATTTGTGCAGGTTCGGTTTATGAAAGACATGATTAAACAGTTGTTTACCGAAGGTTCCAGTGACAAAGGTGTTTCGCCATTTCAGGCTTTCTCCATTGCCATCGCCGGTCGGGTGGGTACGGGTAATATTGCCGGCGTGGCCACGGCCATTGCGATGGGTGGTCCGGGTGCGGTATTTTGGATGTGGGCCATTGCTTTTCTGGGAAGTTCTACTGCCTTCATTGAAGCCGTACTAGGCCAGATTTATAAGGTAGAAAAAAACGGCAATTACCGCGGAGGTCCGGCCTACTATATTGAAAGGGGGATTGGCAAGAAATGGTATGCTGTTCTTTTTGCTGTCTGCACCATTGTCGCATGTGCACTTTTCCTACCGGGGGTACAGTCCAACAGTATAGCACAGAGTATGAACAGTGCTTTTGGTTTCGATAAGCTGTGGGTAGGGCTGGGAGTGGTACTTTTCCTCATCCTGATTATCATTGGCGATGTTAAACGTATCGGTAAATTTTCTGAATTAGCTGTACCATTCATGGCTGGCGCCTACATACTGATGGCACTGGTAATCATTGGACTGAACATTGAACAGCTGCCGGCCATGCTCAAACTGATTATTTCATCAGCTTTTGGTGCTGAAGCTACTTTTGGAGGAATCGTAGGTTCTGCTATCGCATGGGGAGTAAAAAGGGGTATTTACTCCAATGAAGCCGGGCAGGGAACCGCTCCTCACGCCGCAGCTGCCGCAGCAACTACGCATCCTGCAAAACAGGGAATCCTGCAGGCCTTTTCGGTGTATATTGACACTTTATTTGTGTGTACTGCCACGGCCTTAATGATCCTCTTTACCGGAATGTACAATGTGAGTGACGGTAATGGTGGATTCCTGCACCAAAACCTGCCGGGCGTAGAAGAGGGGCCACTTTTCACCCAGGCTGCAATTTCGGCACATTTTCCGGCCTTAGGCCACGGATTTGTAGCTTTTGCATTGCTCTTTTTTGCTTTCACAACCATTTTGGCCTACTACTTCATTGCCGAATCCAACCTCTATTATCTTAGGAAGAAAAAAATGCATCCGGCAGTACTTTGGACGCTCCGAATTCTGTTCCTGATCAGTGTGGTCTTCGGTTCCGTAACCACCGGTGGCAATGCGTGGGCTTTAGGCGATATTGGTGTTGGTTTGATGGCCTGGCTGAACTTAATTGCGGTCCTTATCTTACAGAAAAAAGCCCTGATTACACTTAAGGATTACGAACAGCAGAAGAAAGAAGGCAAGGACCCTGTGTTTGAACCGGAAAAGCTGGGCATCAAAAATACTTCTGAGTGGTAGGTCATCTTGCTGATATGTAAAATTAAAAAAGGCAGGTCATCACGACCTGCCTTTTACCTATTTATTGAATTTCCTTACGAAACCTCTACACCATTCTCCACTTCATTCTCCGGCGTTACAAAGGTTAGTTTACCGTCCGGTTTGGTAGCCAATAACAGCATACCCTGTGATTCGATGCCGCGGATTTTTCTGGGTGCCAGGTTCAGTAATATCATTACCTGTTTTCCTACACATTCTTCAGGCGTGAAGCTCTCTGCAACACCGGAAACAACAGTGCGCACATCAACGCCCGTGTCTACAGAGAATTTTAGCAGTTTATCAGCTTTCTCCACTTTCTCAGCGGTAAGTATGGTAGCTGTTCTTAAATCTATTTTTGTAAAATCATCAAACTGGATTTCGTCTTTCATTGGATTGGCTTTTGGGTTTGTTTTTTTATTGGACTCTTTTGTCTGCTCCAGTTTTTGGATTTGAAAATCAACGGTCTCATCTTCAATTTTTGAAAACAACAATGCTGCTTCATTGATCTGGTGTCCGGTCTGTATCATGAGTTCGCGGTTTTTAAGATCTTCCCACTTCAGTTGGTCACAATTGAACATTGTGAGCAGCTTTTCTGAACTGAAAGGCATGAAGGGTTCCGAAAACTGGGCCAACGCAACGGCAATCTGAGCCGCGTTGAAAAGGGTATTTGCTGTCTTCTCCGGATTGTCTTTGACCGTTTTCCAGGGCTCCTCTATCTGCAGGAACTGGTTTCCGTAGCGCGCCAGATTCATAAGCGATGAAAGTGAATTCCGGAATTCAAATTTTTCCAGATACAGCTCGATCTCACTGCCTGCCTTTTTTATTTCGGCCTGCTCCGCTTCTCCCAACGTACCTTCAGGAATGATGCCGTTATAATACTTATGGATAAGCACAGCTACTCTGTTAATGAAATTTCCGAAAATCCCTACAAGTTCAGAATTGTTCTTGGTCTGGAAGTCTTTCCACGTAAAGTTATTGTCCTTGGTTTCGGGAGCAGAGGACAGAAGTGCATATCTGAGAACATCCTGCTGTCCCGGAAATTCCTGTACATATTCGTGTGCCCATACCGCCCAGTTGCGCGAGGTGGAAATTTTTTCGTTTTCCAGGTTCAGAAATTCAAAAGCCGGGACATTGGTAGGCATGATGTAATTACCGTGCGCTTTCATCATTGCCGGGAAAATAATACAGTGAAAAACAATATTATCCTTACCAATGAAATGAATCAGATCCGTATTTTCATTTTGCCAGTAATCTTTCCAGTCCTTGCCGTTTTTCTCTGCCCATTCCTGGGTAAAGGTGATGTAGCCAATAGGAGCATCAAACCAAACATAGAGCACTTTTCCGTCTGCATCCGGTAAAGGTACCGGTACGCCCCAGTTTAGGTCGCGGGTCATTGCCCGCGGTTTCAGACCGTCAGTCAGCCACGATTTCACCTGCCCATATACATTGGGTTTCCAGTCATCCTTATGACCTTCAATAATCCACTCATTCAGGAAATCTTCATACTCATTCAGTGGCAGGTACCAGTTTTTAGTCTCCCTCAAAATAGGCACGTTTCCGCTAAGCATGGACTTTGGATCTATCAGTTCAGACGGCGATAGGGTGGCACCACATTTCTCGCACTGATCACCATAAGCGCCTTCGTTGGAACACTTGGGACAGGTACCTACGATATAACGGTCAGCCAAAAACTCACCAGCCTGCTCGTCAAAATACTGTTCGGATACCTCTTCGGTAAACTTGTTTTTATCATAAAGTGTCCTGAAGAAGCCCTGGCTTACCTCACGGTGTTTCTCAGAAGTGGTGCGTGAGTACTCATCAAAGGAAATGCCCAGGTCCGAGAAAGATTTTTTGATGACTTCATGATATTGGTCCACAATATCCTGAGGGGTTACGCCTTCCTTTTTAGCACGGATGGTTATGGGAATTCCGTGTTCGTCGGATCCGCAGATAAATGCTACATCTTTTCCCAGGCGTCGCTGGAATCTCGCGTATACATCTGCTGGAATATAAACTCCGGCCAGGTGACCAATATGTACGGGGCCGTTAGCGTACGGCAGCGCGGCCGTGATCATCTTTCTGTCTGACATTTCTTTGAGGCTGTTTAGAGTTGCAAAGATAGCTTTCTGGTATGGATTCGCGTGTAATCAGACGGTGAAAATCAGTAAAAACCTCATCGCCGAAAAATCTTTAAACCTTATTTTGCACGTAAAAATTTCGTTTATAATAACAAGTAATCGATAGAAAAGCCGGGGATAGGATCTGAATCAATTATCACTTTCACAATTTTCAGATATTTGCCGGCAACTTACCTCGGTGACCTAATTTTTAGATTTGTTTCGGGATGAAATTTCTTTAAGCAGAAAGTTCATAAATTTAGAGCTGAATATTATGCTAAACTAATGCTGCCATGAAAAACATTAACCTGGTCTTGTTGATTTTGATGATTTTTGGTCTTTCGTCCTCTGTAAAGGCCCAGAGAAAAGGCTTCTACGAAAATGTACAGAAGAAAAACGTGAACAAAGTGCTGGATGACCTTAATACCTTTGCCGCTAACGCAGATTTCAATAATTATTTTGATCTTTTCGCTGACGAATCCACCTTCATTGGCACAGACGCCACAGAAGTCTGGGACAAAAAACAGTTTATGGATTATTCCAAACCTCATTTTGATAAAGGGAAAGCCTGGAGTTTCAACTCGCTAAAAAGGAACATCACCTTCAGTAAGGACGGAATGTATGCATGGTTTGATGAGATTTTGGATACTCAGATGAAGGTTTGCCGCGGGTCCGGCGTGCTGGAAAGAGTAGGAGGTAAGTGGAAAATCAAGCAGTATGTGCTTTCCATGACGGTACCCAATGAGGTGTCTGACCAGGTGATCAAAATTAAAACTCCACTAGAGGATACATTTTTGCAGCAACTGCAGAAATAGGGAGGTAACACAGGCACGGTTTCCATAAACGGACCACGACTTCATAATTATCTTAGGTCAATGTTCTGATGATCTGCAGGCGGTATATTTGTATCATAAATCACAATATTATGAAAACAGTATATCACAAAGCAGATACGAGAGGTTTTGCAGATCATGGCTGGCTAAAATCCTATCACAGCTTCAGCTTCGCCAATTATTATAATCCCGAGAAGATGAATTTCGGTGCCTTACGGGTTTTAAATGATGATCAGGTGGCTTCAGGTATGGGCTTCGGCGCGCACCCGCACAGCAATATGGAAATTATTTCAATTCCACTTGAAGGAGATTTGGAGCACAAAGATTCCATGGGGACCACAGCGGTTATCCGGAAAGGTGAAATTCAGGTGATGAGTGCCGGGACAGGTGTGCAGCACAGCGAATACAACCGGAATAAGGATGAACTGGTGAAATTTCTGCAGATCTGGGTCATTCCAAATAAAATGAACGTTGCCCCGCGGTACGACCAGATCAGTATCAGGGAAAATTCAAAAGTCAATGCGTTCCAGCAAATACTTTCGCCCAGTCCGGACGATGATGGTGTCTGGATTCATCAGGATGCCTGGTTTAACCTCGCCAATTTTAAAAAAGGCTACAGCCAGGAATACCGTCTGAATAAAGGAGAAAACGGCGTATATGTTTTTGTGCTGAAAGGTTCCGCAAAAATCGGTGATCAGGTTTTGGAGACCCGCGACGGATTTGGAATCTGGGATACCCAGGGATTTATCTTGGAAGCGCTTGAAGACAGCGAAATTTTATTGATGGAAGTACCGATGGTTATCTAATTTCGCTTATATTTAACTGAAATATTTAACTCAGCCTTAACCTCAACCTTAACCTTAACCTTAACCTTAACCTCAATATGAAAATACTGGCCTTTGCCGGAAGTAATTCCGAAGTCTCCATCAACAAAAAGCTTGTCACTTATGTGAGCAACTTCTTTACCGGTGATGATGTTGAAATCCTCGACCTGAATGATTTTGAAATGCCCATTTACAAACATGAAAGGGAACTCACAAGCGGAATTCCGCAGTTGGCGAAAGATTTTGCTTCGAAAATTGATGGCTCCGACCTGATACTGATGTCGCTGGCTGAGCACAATTCAGCTTATTCTACGGCTTTCAAGAATGTGTTCGACTGGATTTCGCGCATCAAAGACCGCAAGCATTTTGGCGACAAACCAATATTTCTCATGGCAACGGCACCAGGAAATGGTGGCGGCAAGAATGTTATTGAGGTTTTTATGAAACGTGCACCCTTTAGCGGCGCCAATGTGCTGGAATCCTTTTCATTACCCAATTTCCGGGACAAATTTGAAGATGATAAAGGCATTACAGATGAACAGAAGCTCGGGGAACTGAAATCGAAAGTCGAAGCAATAAAGCAGTCTTTCAGCAATATTTAGGGGGTGTAATAACAACAGAAAGCGGGAATTTTCCCGCTTTCATTATTTATAAGCTGCATTTTTATTTTTTAATCATTGCTAAAGCCTTGGCTCCGAAATGAAATACAGGCAGCGCAACAATTCCACCGATTATTCCTGCCAGGGTGTCCCTAAGTAAGGGATTAGCATTGGGAAGGAAATGATGATGTATCCAGTCAATATTATGCACAAATATGCCGCCAGCTACCAAAATGAGGGCAATGGTGCCAATCACCGCCAATCCTTTAATCACCCATGGCAGCGCACTTACCAGAAAGGATCCTACAGCTACGAGAAAACCTTTTTCTTTTCCAGACCGTTTAATGAGTTTGTATCCGGCATCGTCCATACGAACGATTAATGCCACAATTCCGTAAACTCCCACAGTGGCAATTATCGCAACAATAGATACCGAAACAATTTCCACAAGTAAGGGGTTGAATTCGGATTTCAGAGCTTCGTAACCTGCTTTTGCAGAAGCCAGTGCAATAATTACAATCTCAAGAGAAAGTATAAAGTCTGTAGTAACTGCCGACTTTATCTTGGACTTCTCCAGTTCGTCGCCATTTACGTCCTCGGCCTGTTCTTTTTCTTCAATAACTTCGTGGCCTTTTTTACTTCTGTGAAAAAGAAACTCAATAATTTTTTCAACACCTTCATACGCCAGGTAAAATCCTCCAAAAACAAGGATAATTGTTATGGCCGGCGCATAAAGCCACTGAAGCAGAAACACTGCAGGAACGATAATAAGCTTATTAATGAAGGAGCCTTTCATGATCTTCATCAGAACCGGAATTTCGCGAGATTCCAGAAAGCCTGTTGCCTTTTCTGCATTTACAGCCAGGTCATCGCCTAAAATTCCGGCGGTCTTTTGGGTAGCTACTTTCGCAGTTACCGCTACATCGTCCATCAGCGCTGCAATATCATCTAAAATCGCAAAAAATCCTGAAGCCATAGTTTATTTATTTGGCAGCAAAAATAGGGAATTGAATTAGAAGTGCAGCGTTATTTTTTGAACATGGATTTTCTAAATTCATTTAAAAATCTTACTTTCGCAGAACAAAATTTTTTAACATTGAAGCTGCAGAGATCACATTCCCTACTTGAAAAATTCCAGGATTTGGGATGCGCAATCTCCTCCAAAAAATAATAGTGAGCCGACGTCTGAATGACTGTCGGCTTTTTTATTTGGCTTTAGTATAATATGTATGAACATGAGCAATACCTACAAATCCGCCGGTGTAGACAAGGAAGAGGGCTACAAAACCGTTGACAAGATAAAATCTGCCGTGGCAGAAACCCACAATGAAAATGTACTGAATAACCTGGGGAGTTTTGGCGCTTTTTACCAGATTGCGGGCTATAAAAACCCGGTACTTGTTAGTGGAACAGATGGGGTGGGAACCAAACTGAAAGTAGCCTTGGATTCCAAAAAATATGACTCAATTGGCGTAGACTGTTTTGCGATGTGTGCTAATGATATCCTTTGTCACGGTGCTAAACCACTTTTCTTCCTGGATTATCTGGCTTGCGGGAAACTTGATTCCGAAATTGCAGCCGAAATTGTAATGGGCATGGTGAAAGCCTGTAAAGACAATGAATGTGCACTTATTGGCGGTGAAACTGCTGAGATGCCTGGTATGTATAAACCCGGGGATTACGATGTTGCCGGTTTCTGTGTAGGAATTGTCGAAAAGGACAACATCATTGACGGATCAAAAATTAAGGCTGGACACAAAATCATTGCTTTGCCAAGCTCCGGTTTCCACAGCAACGGATTCTCGCTTGTTAGAAAAATATTTCCTGACTTCAATGAGGAGTTTGAAGGTAAACCGCTCTATGAGACACTATTAGTGCCAACCAGACTTTATTTCCAGCCGGTGCATAAGCTTTTGGAAGAAGTTAAGGTGGACGGTATCGCACATATCACTGGTGGAGGTATTATTGAAAATATCCCACGGATTATACCGAATGGTTTATGTGCTGAAATTAATACTTCAGACATCCGTATTCCTTCTGTTATGCTGGAACTTGAAAAGCGCGGAAATATAGAGCGCAACGAAATGTACGGCACCTTCAATATGGGTGTGGGCATGGTGATTGTTATTGATGCAAACCACGCTGAAAAGGTGCTGAACCTGCTTGATGATGCCTATGAAATCGGGCAGATTACTGAAGGTCCAGAGAAAATAGTTCTGAATTAAGAGAGGTCTTGGCAGATAAAATAGTTTCTAATTCCAGTATGAAAAATAT
Organism: uncultured Chryseobacterium sp.; assembly: GCA_964468335.1. Classification (GTDB taxonomy): domain Bacteria; phylum Bacteroidota; class Bacteroidia; order Flavobacteriales; family Weeksellaceae; genus Marnyiella. Next base: position 11,787 of record CAYXUO010000014.1, read on the forward strand.
TGTTGTTCTGGTATCCGGAGGCGGCACCAACCTTCAGCGCATTATAGACTGCACTGAAAGCGGTGAGATTCCAGATGCTAAAGTCACTCTTGTTGTGGCAGACCGGGAATGCTACGGACTGGAGCGTGCCGAAAAGCATGCAATCCCGCATCAGCTGATCAAAAGAGGTAAAGGATTTTCCGGCAAACTGGAAAAGGTGGTGCCAGCAGATACCGATCTGGTGATACTGGCAGGTTTCCTCTCCATTCTCAGTTCGGACTTTTGTGAAAAATTCAGTGGTAAAATTATCAACATCCATCCCGCTTTGCTTCCCAAATTTGGGGGGAAAGGAATGTGGGGTCACCATGTTCACGATGCGGTTTTAAATGCCGGTGAAGCCGAAAGTGGAGCCACGGTGCATTTTGTAACGCCGGGTATTGATGAAGGAGAGATAATAGTGCAGAAATCATTTGCGATTTCGGAAGATGAAACGGTGGCCAGTTTAGCTGAAAAGGTCCATCAAACAGAATATGAAATTTTCCCGCAGGCGATTAATAAGGTCTTGTGGCAGTGAGTTCCGTAGGAACGAACGATATATTAGCGTTGGAATTGATTCCAATGAAAAGCAAAATGAAGTATTGGCATTGGAATTTATTCCGATAGAAAGGAGAGTGATATTTCTGCCTCGGAATTGATTCCAATGAAATGCGGTTCCAATCAGCGGAATATTATATTGAATTTACTCATGATAATTAAATGCGTCCCCTCGTTGATAAAGGACGTTACATAAAAAGTAAAAGAAAGAAAAAATGTCAAAGAAAAGAGCGCTGATCTCTGTTTCGGATAAGTCCGGACTTATAGATTTTGCAAAATTTTTAGAAGAACAGAACTACGAACTGGTTTCAACCGGCGGAACATTCAAACATCTGAAGGAGGCCGGACTCCGTCCGGTTCAGATTGATGAAGTTACCGAATTTCCGGAAATGCTGGACGGACGTGTAAAGACGCTTCATCCCAAAGTTCACGGAGGCCTGCTTGCGGTTCGCAGCAGTGAGGAACACATGTCCACTGTACAGCAGCACGGCATAGGACTTATCGATATGGTAATTGTAAACCTCTATCCTTTCTTCGAGAATGCAAATGCAGATATCTCTCTGGATGAAAAGGTGGAATTCATTGACATTGGTGGTCCGTCAATGCTGCGTTCCGGAGCCAAGAATTTCAATTCAGTTACCGTGCTTACCGATGTGCAGGATTATGCGCTGGTACAGCAGGAAATCGCTGAAAGTGGAAACACCACATCTGAAACCAGAAAGAAGCTGGCTGGTAAGGTCTTCAATCTGACCGCAGCTTACGATGCGGCTATTTCCAGGATGTTGCTGGACGAAGAATATCCACAATACCTGAATGCCTCCTACAAAAAAGTTTCTGACCTTCGTTATGGCGAGAACCCTCATCAGTCCGCGGCCTTTTACGCTTCAACTACGGAAAACGGTGCAATGAAGGATTTCGAAACCCTGGGCGGAAAGGAACTTTCATTCAACAACCTCCGCGATATGGATCTTTGCTGGAAGGTGGTTAATGAATTTAAAGACGAAATGGCCTGTTGCGCAGTGAAGCATTCAACACCTTGCGGAGTAGCGGTTGGAACGTCTGCTCTCGAAACCTATACAAAAACATTTGAATGTGATCCTGTTTCTATTTTTGGAGGGATCATTGGCATGAATTTTAAAGTTGATGCTGCAACAGCAGAGGAGCTCAATAAAACCTTCCTGGAAATTGTTATGGCGCCTGATTTCGATGAAGCTGCACTTAAAATTCTAAGGAAAAAGAAAAACCTCAGAATCATAAAAATCAAAAATCCGGTATCCGACGCTCAGACTTGGGTAAAGGTAGACGGCGGAATTCTGGTACAGGGTTCAGACAGCCAGTTTTCAGATAAAATTGAAACTGTTACGTCAGCCAAACCATCAGCCGAGCAGGAAAAAGCACTTTTGTTTGCTCAGCGTGTGGTGAAATATGTAAAGTCCAACGCCATCGTAGTCTCCAACGGTGTTCAGGCACTCGGCATCGGCGGCGGTCAGGTAAACCGTATCTGGGCTACAGAACATGCTGTTCAGCGTGCCAAAGAGAAGTTTCAGGGTGACCTGGTGTTGGCTTCCGATGCATTTTTCCCTTTCCGCGATGTGGTGGATTACTGTGCTGCCGAAGGTATTAAGGCCATCATTCAGCCGGGTGGAAGTATGCGTGACGAAGACAGCATTACTGCAGCGAACGAGCATGGCATCCCGATGATGTTCACCGGTATGCGTCACTTTTTCCACTAAATAAAACAGTAGGAAGCAGCTAATCTTTTTAATCGCTCAATTTGAATTACAGGATCAAATGAGTAATTTTGTAACATCTAAAAAATAAACTTTAATATGAGAATACTTATCATAGGAAACGGTGGTCGTGAGGCGGCAATAGGCCTCAAACTTTCCGAAGACCGAAGGATTACACAGATTTTTTTTGCCAAAGGGAATGCTACTACTGAGCAGATTGGCAAAAATATTTCCTTAACCGACAACCAGGATCTCGTTAATTTTGCAACTAAAGAGGCCATTGACCTTACGATTGTAGGTCCGGAAGCATTTCTGGTAAGTGGTATTGTTGATGAATTTACGAAGGCCGGGCTTAATATTTTCGGACCGTCTAAAAAAGTGGCTAAGCTTGAAGGCAGTAAGGCATACTCTAAGAAATTTATGCAGGATTATGGCGTGAAAACGGCGGATGCACAGATTTTCAATTCCTATGTAGAAGCCAAAGCATTTTTGGAAACTGCCAAATATCCACTGATTATAAAGGCTTCAGGCCTGGCTCAGGGTAAAGGGGTAGTTCTTGCCGAAGGAAAGGATGAAGGTATGAAAACCATCCACGATTTCATGATCGACAAGATTTATGGCGATGCCGGAATTAAAATCGTTATTGAAGAATATCTTCGTGGCTTTGAAGCTTCAATTATCTGCTTCTCCAACGGTAAAGACCTGTACCCATGTGTGGCAGCAAAGGATTATAAACGTGTAGGTGCCGGTAACCGCGGACCAAACACAGGTGGAATGGGTAGTGTTGCGCCAACTCCTGAGTTTACTGCAGAACATGATATGGATTTCCGCAAGAACATCCTGGAGCCTACAATCGCTGGCTTAAAAGATAATTATCTGATGTTCAAAGGTTTTATCTTCTTCGGACTTATGGTTACCGAGAAAGGCTGTCACCTACTTGAATATAATATGCGTTCCGGTGATCCTGAAACTCAGGTAATCCTTCCCCTCCTGGAAAACAACCTGCTGGACACCATTAACGACTGTATCGAAGGAAAAGATATTGAGCTGAAGTTTAAGGATGAAAAAGCAGTTTGTCTGGTAATGGCATCCGGTGGCTATCCCGGCAAGTACGAAACAGGTTACGAAATTTCTCACCTGGACAGAGCAACTGAGAGTACAGTGCTTTTGGCTGGCGCAAGCAGCAAAGCTGGCGGCGTTTACACGGCCGGAGGCAGGGTAATCAATCTGGTTGCTACAGGTAAAGATTTTGAAGAGGCCAGGAAGAAAGTTTACACCGATGCTAAGACCATCCAGTTCGACTACGCTTTCTACAGGGACGACATCGCGAAATTCTAATAAATAAAACGTGAGTTTTCACGTTTTTTTGTTTAATAACAACAGCAAACTATTTAAGACACTATGAAGAACGGTATCGTTATTCTGGACTTCGGTTCCCAATACAATCAACTTATAGCCCGCCGTATACGCGAAATGGAAGTGTATTCGGAGGTAATTCCTTATAACACTCCACTGGAAGAGATTCTTGCAAAAGAACCTGCAGGTATCGTGCTTTCCGGCGGCCCTAGCTCTGTAAATGCGGAGAATGCACATCTTGTAGACAAAGCTCTTTTCGAACAGAATATTCCTGTGCTTGGCATTTGCTACGGAATGCAGCTCACCACCCACCTGCTGGGTGGTCAGGTGAAGAAGGGTGTAAAAGGTGAATACGGCAAAGCCAAACTTCAAATTGACAAAAGCAATGAACTTTTAGCGGGCGTAAGCAGGTTTTCTACTGTTTGGATGAGCCATTTTGATGAAGTTCAGACCGTGCCGGCAGGCTTTACGGTTAACGCGACTACCGATGTAATATCAGCCATCTCAAACGAAGAGAAGAAAATTTACTGCGTACAGTTTCATCCCGAGGTTTCGCATACGGAAGAGGGTACGCGTATGATTGAAAATTTTGTTCTGAAGATTTGTCAGGCTCCGCGCAACTGGAAACTGACCAATTATATTGAAAAGACAATTGCTGAAATCAAGGCGAAAGTTGGAAACGAAAAAGTGATTCTTGGCCTTTCAGGCGGAGTGGACTCTTCTGTGGCCGCGGTCCTGGTTCACAAAGCAATTGGCGACCAGCTAACCTGTATTTTTGTTGATACCGGACTGCTTAGAAAAGACGAAGGCCGTAAGGTGATGGAGAATTATGGTGAGCATTTCCATATGAAGATTGATATGGTGGATGCTTCGGAGCGTTTTCTGAGCAAACTGAAAGGTGTTTCTGATCCTGAGGCAAAACGTAAAGTGATTGGCAATGAATTTGTGGCCGTCTTTGACGAAGAATCACACAAATTTGAAGGTGCAAAGTTCCTGGCACAGGGGACCATTTACCCCGATGTTATAGAAAGTCAGTCTGTTAAAGGTCCTTCTGCGGTAATCAAGTCGCACCATAATGTAGGCGGATTGCCGGAGGAAATGAAGATGGATCTTTTGGAGCCGTTGCGCGAACTTTTTAAAGATGAAGTCCGCAAGGTAGGCGAAGAGCTGGGGATTCCGCATCACCTTGTGATGAGACATCCATTCCCGGGTCCCGGTTTAGGAATCAGAATCCTTGGCGAAGTTGATGAGGAGAAAGTAAAGATCCTTCAGGAAGCTGATGATATTTTCATCGAAGAACTCTACAAAAACAATCTTTACGAAAAGGTTTCTCAGGCTTTCGTTGTATTATTGCCGGTAAAATCGGTTGGCGTAATGGGCGATGAGCGTACCTATGAATACACTGCAGTAGTACGCTCGGCCAATACTATTGACTTCATGACGGCTACTTTCAGTAAATTCCCATGGGAGTTTTTGGAAACAGTATCCAACCGTATAATAAACGAGGTGCGCGGAATCAACCGTGTGGCGTACGACATTTCCAGCAAACCACCCGCAACCATCGAGTGGGAATAAAAATCTAAATTTTTAAATGACAGAGCCTCGAAATTTCACTTCGGGGCTTCTTTATTTTCCGCCTACACCTTTCATCTTCAGTCTTTCCTCAGTATATGACTTATTAACCTTAAGCGTGTCCGTGGACCGGTACGTATATTTCATATTTCTGTTAAAGTTGTAGCGAATGTAAAAAGGGACTTTTTCGTACGTATTTCCTAAAAGCACCGCGGAACTGTCGCTCTCCCAATACGCTTCTTCAATGGTGAATGACGGTCCGAAGAACGAGATTTGCCTCACTGTTTTGCTGGGCAAATGTGCAAGGGTAACCTGCTGGTCGGCTTCAAAACCCGGGTTCCCGTTTTCATCAGCAATCCAATGGTAACTGTCGAAGTCAATATATTTCGATCTGTCATGGCTATATACCAGAAAAGGCTCATAAATCCGGTTAAAATCTTCCTCAAAATTACCCTTCACTGACGAAGGACCGTAAATGATACTTGCACTGTCGGACAGTATAAAACTGTTCATTGAAAATCCTGGATTTTCAACCCTGTAAAACTGCAGCCATGTTTCCAGGTTTATAGGCAGTTTTTCTTTGGTCTCTGAAGAAGGTTCAGCAGCCACAGGTAAATCATGTTTTTGCTGAACTTCCTTTTTATCTCCACACGAAACAGAAACAAAAAAACCAAGCAGGAACAGGTGGGATGATTTCATATTTATTTGTCTTTTAAAAACTTACTGATGGCTTTTTCCGCACACTGCCTGCCGTATTCAATCTGCTGCTTAACCTTAAAGAAATCGTGCATACTGCAGGACTCGCGTGACAACTGTATCAAAATATCCGGCGGAAAAGCGGTCAGCGAGTTTCGTGCATTTGTTTCTATAAGCAAGCTCAGTGCATGGGAAAGAACATTTAAATTGGAGCCCAAATCTTTAACCCCATTTTTTGCACCATCAAACTCAATAAAAGCATTCACATCCACTACAATCAAGAGATCCTTTTTTTTTCTCTTAGCATATTCAACTGGAATATTGTTCAAAACACCTCCGTCCACGTACACATCACCGTCAATCTCCACAGGAGAAAACAGGGTGGGTATGGCCACCGAAGCCCGGATGGCATCATAAATGTCGCCTTTATTGATGCAGACAGACTTTTTCGCATACAGCTGCGTGGCAATCGCGGAAAATCCTATTTCAAGATCTTCGATATTTGTAGTTGGGAAGAGTGCTTTCATTTTCCTGAATACCCGGTTTCCTTTCAGCAGGCCGCGGCGCCGGATGGAAAGATCTAAAAGATCCAGAGCCTGCAGCTTGCCCATATTGGTGACCCACGTTTTGAAATCTTCCATTTTCCCCATCGCGTAAAGTCCACCAACAAGTGCACCCATGGAGGTGCCGGTAATGCTGTGAATACGGAACCCTTTTTCCACAAGCACTTCAATGACACCGATATGTCCAAATCCGCGTGCACCACCGCCCGAAAGCACAAGCGATACATCCCGGTACGATTTCTTTCTTTTTTCCGAATCAAAAATGGAGAGCAAGTCTATCAATTCTTTTATTTTTAAAATTACAAAAAATAGTGCAGCATGAAGAGGTAACGGCTCATAATCACCCTAAAAATTAATTTCAGTAGCTTTGCATCACATTCCACGCACTTTCTGTGCGCTTTTTAATTTAGAATACCCATGAAAACCACTTTTGCAGATTTTGATCTGTCCGGAAAGTTACTGGATGCTCTGGCAGACCTTAATCTTTTTGAACCTACACCCATTCAGGAAAAAAGCTTTAAAGCTATACTTTCCGGCCGAGATATTATGGGAATCGCCCAAACCGGTACCGGAAAAACGTTGGCTTACCTCCTGCCGGTTCTGCAAATGTGGAAGTACAATAAAACGGGTAACCCAACTGTACTGATTCTCGTGCCAACACGTGAACTTGTGGTGCAGGTGACCGGCGTGCTGGAATCTTTGGCTTTAAATACTACCGCAAGGATTATCGGAATCTATGGAGGTAAAAACATCAATACCCAAAAACTTCTGTTTAACGATGGCTGCGATATTCTTGTAGGAACTCCCGGCCGTGTGATGGATCTTTCCATAGACAATGCAATTTCTCTGAAGGAAGTGCAGAAACTGGTCATTGATGAATTTGATGAAATGCTGAGTCTGGGTTTCCGTCCGCAGCTTACCCACATTTTCGAGATGATGAAAGCCAAACGTCAGAATGTTCTTTTCTCCGCGACAATGACCGAGGCAGTTGATGCCATGCTGGAGGAATATTTTGCGAACCCGGTTGAGATTTCGCTCGCCCGGTCAGGGACGCCTTTGGAGAAAATCACACAGACCTCGTATCGGGTACGGAATTTTAATACCAAGATTAATGTTCTTCAGTATTTACTGGAAAAAGATGATGAAATGTCCAAGGTCTTGGTGTTTACCAACAACAAAAAACACGCAGATCTTTTGTTCACTAAAATCGATGAACTTTTTCCTGAGTCGTTTGATGTTATTCACTCCAACAAATCGCAGAACTACAGGCTGAAAGCCATGAAGCGTTTTCAGGATGGAGAAATTCGCGGTCTCATTACCACCGATGTAATGGCCAGAGGTCTGGATATTTCAGATATTACTCATGTAGTCAATTTTGAGATTCCCGAAGTTCCGGAGCAGTATATTCACAGGATTGGACGTACAGGCCGTGCCGACAAAGACGGTAAATCTGTTTCCTTTTTCACTGAGAAAGAGGAGCCGCAGGTTCTGGATATTGAAATCCTGATGGATAAATCTCTGGAAGTATTACCATTCCCGGAAGCCGTAAAAGTGAATCCGACGAAAATTGCATCCGAGCAGGACGATGTGGTTATGAAAAACGCCCATACCGTGAAGATTGTTGAAGGTGGTGGTGCTTTTCACGAGAAAAAAGAGAAGAACAGGAAAGAAAACTGGGGCGGACCTCATAAAAGGAATCCGCCTAACACAAAACCCGGCGTGAATCGCGGTCAGGCCAAGGCTAAAAGCAAGGCCCGCCGCAAGAAGTAAGGTCCTGGTTTCAGAACGGTCTTTATCCGGTTTTTTAACTTCATTTCAGTAGTGGATTATTATATATGGTCTGATATGGGCACTTTTGTCGGCTCTGTATAGGCCGTGTACTGTTCTATTAATTTCCGTATTTTTGCACCGTTCCGATTTCAAAAGAGAAATCGGTTTCCATAATGAGCGAAAAGAAAGAATATATAGAAATTTACGGAGCACGGGAGCACAATTTAAAGGATATTGATGTGCGTATTCCGCGTAACGAGCTGGTAGTTATCACAGGCCTGTCCGGCAGCGGAAAATCTTCCCTTGCATTTGATACCATCTTTGCTGAAGGCCAGCGCCGTTACATCGAGACTTTTTCGGCCTATGCCCGCCAGTTTTTGGGCGGTTTGGAACGTCCCGATGTGGATAAGATTGAAGGATTGTCCCCGGTTATCGCCATTGAGCAGAAAACCACCAATAAAAATCCACGTTCCACCGTAGGTACGGTAACTGAGTTGTATGACTTTTTAAGATTGCTCTTCGCCCGTGTTTCAGACGCATATTCCTTAACGTCCGGACGGAAACTGGTAAGTTATACCGAAGAACAGATTCTGGAAACGATCAAGGAAAACTTTCACGGCGAAAAGATACTCCTGATGGCCCCCGTTGTGCGGTCACGTAAGGGCCACTATCACGAACTTTTCGTGCAGATGGCGCGCAAAGGGTACAGTCAGGCACGGATAGACGGCGTACTGCAGGATCTGGAGTATGACCTGAAGCTGGACAGGTACAAAACCCATGACATTGACATTGTTATAGACCGCTGGATCATTGGTGAAAATGCTACTGAGGGTCGTATGGAAAAATCGCTTCGGACGGCTTTGGATATGGGTGAAGGCGTGATCGGAATCCAGAAATTGGGCGAAAGTGATATACAGTATTTTTCCAAGAATCTTATGGATGATGATTCCGGACAGTCACTGGCCTTACCGGAACCAAATACATTCTCCTTCAATTCGCCAAAGGGAAGCTGCCCGAACTGCAAAGGACTTGGCGTCATCAACAAAATCAACACTGATTATTTTGTTGATAATCCTAAGCTTTCAATCGGTCAGGGAGCACTTTTACCGCTGGAAGATATTAAGAACAATAAATGGGTACTTGCCCAGCTTAAAAATATTCTTGAAATTTCTAATCTTTCCCTCACCACACCTTTCAAAGATATCCCAGCCGCGGTCGTGGATTTTATATACTTTGGTATGTCACGCGAAATCAACAAAGATCTTAAGTATGCCGGTATCTCCAAGAAGATAAAGGTGAACTTCGAGGGCCTTGTTGCTTTTATTCAGGATATTATTAATGATAAGGAAAGCTACGATGCTGTTCTGCTGGAGAGGCACTTCACCACGGAGGAAACCTGTCCGCAGTGCAACGGCACCCGCCTGCAGCCCGAAAGTCTGAGTTTTAAGATAGATGGCAGCCACATCGCGGAAATCAGTGCGCTGTCGCTCGCCGAATTCAAGGAATGGTTGGCGCAGGTACGACCTAAATTTTCAAAAAAGAATTCAATTATAGCTAATGAAATCCTGAAAGAGATTGAAACCCGCCTTCAATTTCTTCTGGATATGGGACTGGACTATCTTAGCCTGAGCCGCAGTTCAAGGACTCTGTCCGGTGGCGAAAGTCAGCGGATCCGGTTGGCCACCCAAATCGGTTCACAGCTGGTAAATGTGCTTTATATTCTGGACGAGCCGTCCATCGGGCTGCACCAGAGGGATAATGAAAGACTGATCAACTCACTTAAGAATTTGCGGGATATAGGGAATTCCGTTCTGGTGGTGGAGCATGATAAGGACATGATTTTGGGTGCAGATCATGTGCTTGACATCGGTCCGCGTGCCGGAAAATTTGGTGGCGAAGTATTATGGCAGGGTCATCCGGACGACTTGCTGAAGGCAGATACCGTAACCGCCGATTACATGACCGGCAAAAGACAGATTGCAGTTCCTGCCGAAAGGCGTGCCGGTAACGGTAAAAGCATCGTGTTGAAAGGCGCCACCGGTAACAACCTTAAAAATGTTACCCTCGAAATTCCGCTGGGCAAACTGGTGGTAGTGACAGGTATATCGGGAAGCGGAAAATCCTCACTTATCAACGGTACACTATATCCAATTTTAAACCGGCATTTTTACCGCAGCGTTCAGGATCCCCTGCCGTACAAAAAGATTGAAGGCATTGAGCATATTGATAAGATCGTAGATGTAGACCAAACGCCTATCGGAAGAACACCAAGGTCCAATCCCGCAACATATACAGGTATGTTTACGGATATCAGGAACCTTTTCTCTGAACTTCCTGAAAGTAAGATCCGCGGCTACAAACCGGGAAGGTTTTCCTTCAACGTTAAAGGCGGCCGATGTGAGACCTGCCAGGGCGGTGGTCTGAAAGTTATAGAGATGAATTTCCTGCCGGACGTTTATGTACACTGTGAAACCTGTAACGGCAAAAGGTTTAACCGCGAGACACTGGAAGTCCGCTATAAAGGGAAATCCATTTCAGATGTGCTGGAAATGACAATTGACGAAGCGGTGGACTTCTTTGCACCAATTCCAAAGATTTTCAGCCGGGTGAAGACCCTTCAGGATGTAGGGTTGGGATATATTACACTGGGACAGCAATCCACTACAGTATCAGGCGGCGAGGCGCAGCGTATTAAACTTGCTACTGAACTTGCAAAACGCCAGACCGGAAACACGCTGTACATTTTGGATGAACCGACAACCGGGCTTCATTTTGAAGATGTAAAAGTGCTTATGGAGGCCATAAACAGACTGGTGGACCTGGGCAATTCCTTCATTATTATTGAACATAATATGGATGTGATAAAACTGGCCGACCATATGATTGATATAGGTCCTGAAGGTGGTAAACACGGCGGTAAAATTGTAGCGAAGGGTACACCGGAAGAAGTGATAAACAACTCCAAATCCCTTACCGGAAAATTTCTGCGTAAGGAACTTAATTAAACATCATGAATTACGAAATCCGTCAGATGAAATCTGCCGACAGCAAAGCTGTCATCGAAATTTTTAAACTGGGCATAGACGGTGGTAACGCGACTTTCGACAAAGATGCACCCAATTGGGAAAACTGGGATGTCGGTTTTTTCCAAAACTGCCGTTGGGTTCTGGAAGATGAAAATGAAAATGTAGTAGGATGGGCCGCGCTGAAACCCGTGAGCACCCGTGAATGCTTCAAAGGAGTAGCCGAAGTCAGTATTTATCTGCATAATTCTGTCCAGGGTCGCGGATTGGGCCTGGTCCTGATGAAAAAACTGATTCTGGACAGCGAAGAGCAGGGTTTCTGGACCCTGCAGTCCGGAATTTTTCCTGAAAATGCTGCATCTGTCGCAATTCATACTAAACTGGGATTCCGTGTGGTGGGCAGCAGGGAAAAGCTGGCTCAAATGGATGGACGCTGGCGCGATATAATATTGATGGAGCGCCGGAGCGCCAAAATCTGATCCTTTAAAATCTTTTTTAAAACCAGGGTTTAACTTTAGAGTATTGCCGACATCCAAAAAGTGCCTGGATGGTCTTTGGCATTAAGATTGAAATCAATACTCCAACATTTAAATCCTTTAGAAATGAAAAACATCTTCAAAATAATTTTAGCGTCAGGACTGGCCTTTACAATGGCGTCCTGCGGCACGATGAATAATCCGTTAGGAAATAACTATCCTACTAATTATCCCAATGACGGGCGCGTTTACAGAAGTCCCGACGGCAATGTTTACCGGCAGGGTGATGTGTACAGGGACCGGAACGGCAATGTTTATCAGAACGGAAGGGTAATCAATTCCGGCGGCGTATATAATAATCCGCGGGGGAAAAATCAGGCAGGCACTGTTTACCCGCGTAATAACAGGAATCTTCCACCTGGACAGGCCAAAAAAGTATATGGTGGCAACGCCAAAGATTATGCTCACGGACAAACAAAAAAGCATAATGGTCAGTGGGATCAGGGTAAGAAAAAAGGAAAGCAACACAAAAAGGACAAAAATCATAAATAATTTTCAGAAAAAAAGGCTGGCTTCGTAATGGAAGTCAGCCTTTTTCTTTATGGAGGGGAGGGGCAATGATTTAGATACGGTAAGACTAAATCCTTATGAATGTCCCTCAGTACCCCTAAACTCATTCAGTAAGGTTTCAAATATCATCACCCGGTCACCAAACCGCTGCTCTATCCGTTTCCTTATGTTCTCGAACTCGTTTTCAAGAAAGGACTCACGACGTTCCGGAGTTTCAAAAATCAAAAGCAGGTTGGTATTCCGGCCTTCATTAAGCATCTCACTCTCCACATCGGACAGAATAAATTTTTCCACATCATAAAGATTGTGGGCCAGCTGCGCCAGGTCTGTTCTGGCATATTGTTCCCATTGCTGCACAGTAGACTCTACACAGTGAAAAGTAAGGCTTAAAATGCTCATCATATTTAACTATTTTTATGAAGATTGCTCTCGTGTTAAGCCACAAAAATCGGTAATATTTTCGTAAATTAGCACGTTATTATTAATTGAAAAACAACAATATTTTGAAGCCTTTTTAAAGCGCTGAAAATCATTTTAATAGTTAAATATGAATACAGAAGGAGAACGGGTGATACCGATCAGCATCGTAGATGAAATGAAGTCTTCCTACATTGATTATTCAATGTCTGTGATTGTCTCCAGAGCATTGCCCGATGTAAGAGACGGTCTGAAACCGGTACACAGAAGAGTTCTGTACGG
>CAYXUO010000015.1:0-24429 GCA_964468335.1 uncultured Chryseobacterium sp.
AAAACAGGTTCACCCATGTTTGAGGTGCTGAACCACTATCTGCCACAGATCGAAGCTTCAAAAGTGCTTGAGAAACTCGAGCTTGAAGAAGGCAAATACTTTGTAATATCCTCTCATCGCGAGGAAAATATCAATTCAGAGAAAAACTTCCGCGGACTGATGGACTCCCTGAATGCCATTGCTGAAACCTACGGTTTTCCGGTAATCGTCTCCACCCACCCGCGCACCAAGAACATGATCGATAAGATGAAACTGGAAATGCATCCACTGATCCAGTTGCTGAAGCCGCTAGGCTTCCATGAATATAACGCGCTTCAGAAAAGGTCTTTTGCAGTACTTTCTGACTCGGGTACTATTTCGGAAGAATCTTCTATCCTGAATTTCCGCGCGCTTAACATCCGTCAGGCACACGAAAGACCGGAAGCCATGGAAGAGGCCAGCGTCATGATGGTGGGGCTTTCGCCCGAAAGAATCCTGCAGGGTATCGTGCAGCTTCAGCAGCAGGAGATTGGCGAAAAAAGGAACTACCGTCCGGTTGCCGACTACTCCATGCCGAACGTATCAGAAAAAATGGTTAGAATCATTCTAAGTTATACCGATTATGTAGATAGGGTAGTTTGGAGTAAAACATTTATATAGTGAACATTTTATTTTTGACTTTACTCAAAATTGAAACTCTTGAGACCAGGGGAATCTACAATGACTTGATGAAGGAGTTTGCGTCCAGGGGGCACAATATTTATATTGTGAGTCCGGTAGAAAGACGTGAGGGTAAATCTACTGTTATTAGAACTGAGGAAAACGTTCATTTCCTTAATTTAAAAACGCTGAATATCCAGAAAACCAACGTGATTGAAAAAGGAATCGCGATCTTGAGCATTGAGCATATTTTTTTGCAGGGCATTAAGAAATATTTCAGCAATGTAAAGTTTGATCTGGTCCTGTACTCAACGCCGCCTATCACCTTTACCAAAGTTGTAAAATATATTAAGGAAAAAGATGGCGCTAAATCATATTTGCTGCTAAAGGATATCTTTCCACAGAATGCCGTCGATATGGAAATGATGTCCAAAAATGGTCTGATTTGGTCTTTCTTTCGCAAAAAAGAAAAGAAGCTCTATGAAATTTCAGATGCAATTGGATGTATGTCCGAAGCCAATAGGCAATATCTGTATGAGCATAACCCGGAAGTTGATCGCGATAAGGTAGAGGTGAATTCAAACTCAATTAAACCATTGCCATGCGTGGAATTTGATGACAGTCAAAAACGTGAGATAAAAAATAGATTTGGATTGCCGCTTGATAAGAAGATTTTAGTGTACGGCGGCAATTTGGGAATTCCTCAGGGGCTGGATTTCATGCTGGAATCCATCCTGGCTGTAGAGCAGGATCCAAGGATGTTTTTTTTAATTGTTGGTTCGGGTACTGAATATGACAGGCTGGAAAAGTGGTTTAACCATCATCATCCTCAAAATGCCAAATTGCTACCCATGCTGCCTAAGGATGAATTTGATGAGCTTTTAAAAGCCGGAGACATTGGACTTATATTTCTGCATAAAAATTTTACCATCCCCAATTTTCCTTCCCGTCTGCTGTCTTACCTTGAATTTAAACTTCCCGTATTGGTAGCCACCGATCCTTATACCGATATCGGCAGTGAGGTTGAAGAGCATCAATGTGGGGTAAAAGTGCTGTCGGGAAATATTCAGGAAATGACAAAAGCACTGCACTGGTTGTGCAGTATGCCCCCAGAAGAATTTGACGTATTACGACAGAATGCAAGGAAGTACCTGCAAGATGAGTTTTTAGTCGAACAAACTTACCATAAGATAATTAACAGATTATTTCCGCGCGGATAGGTATATGCTCATTAAGGCCAATCTTGCCTTAAGTCATGGCAAAAAAATAAGGCCCTTATTTTTTGAGAATACCATGCAGTCAGGAAAAATTACAAACTTTAGTTCAAAAAGTCAACAATTGCTATGAAAATATCCAATACTCCGCTAAAAGACTGTTACATCCTGGAACCTACCGTTTTTGAAGACGAACGCGGATATTTCTATGAGAAATTCAACGAAAAAAGATTTGAAGAACTTACTGGCGTGAACGGTCATTTCGTGCAGGACAATATCTCAAAATCCTCCTACGGTGTGCTTCGCGGCCTGCATTTGCAGAAAGGCGATCATGCCCAGGCAAAGCTCGTCTCATGTCTGGAAGGGTGTGTTTGGGATGTTGCGGTAGATTTAAGACCCGACTCGCCTTCATTCGGAAAGTGGTACGGTGTAGAACTTACAGGGGAGAATAAGAGACAGTTTTATGTGCCGCGCGGCTTTGGACATGGTTTTTCTGTACTGTCTGAAACTGCTGTGTTTGCGTATAAATGCGATAACTTCTACAATAAGGAATCCGAGGGAGGCGTACTTTGGAATGACGCTCAACTGAATATAGACTGGAAACTGCCGGCGGAAGCGGTTATTCTGTCCGATAAAGACCGCAATCAGCCGCCCTTTTCTGAAAGAAATTTTTAATTTCATCTCTCTAAGAATCAGGATCCTGATTCTTTTTTTTATTGCTAAATTTGCACGCCCGTATTCCGGCATTCCGGATATATATTTTTAACCCCCGGTTCACCGGATTTTAACAGAATTTCAGATGCGTACAAAATCAACAGGCAGAAAAAAAATCAATATCGTAACTCTTGGATGTTCCAAAAACGTCTATGACTCCGAAGTGCTTATGGGCCAGCTGGAGGCAAACGGTAAAGAAGTAGTTCATGAAGACCGCGGAGACATAGTGGTGATCAATACCTGCGGATTTATAGATAATGCCAAAGAAGAGTCCATAAACACCATCCTGGATTTTGTAGAGGCCAAGAAAAGGGGAGAAGTGGAGCAGGTCTTCGTTACCGGCTGCCTTTCCGAAAGATATAAGCCGGATCTCATCCGCGAAATTCCGGATGTAGACCAGTATTTCGGTACACGTGATCTTCCGCTGCTGCTGAAACATTTGGGTGCGGACTACCGACAGGAACTTGTGGGCGAACGTCTTACTACCACACCAAGACATTATGCCTACCTGAAAATTGCCGAGGGCTGCGACAGGCCGTGTTCGTTCTGTGCCATCCCGCTTATGAGAGGCAAGAATGTTTCAACACCCATAGAAAATCTCGTAATTGAGGCAGAAAAACTGGCAAAGAAAGGTGTGAAGGAACTTATCCTTATCGCGCAAGACCTGACTTATTACGGTTTGGATATCTATAAGAAACGGGCGCTTGGCGATTTACTGCTGAGACTTGTAACTGTTGAAGGTATTGAATGGATTCGTCTGCACTATGCATTCCCCACCGGATTTCCGGAAGATGTACTGGAGATCATCAAGAACGAGCCAAAGGTCTGCAACTATATAGATATTCCGCTTCAGCATATTAATTCCGACATTTTGAAGGCAATGAAGCGCGGAACCTCCCACGAGAAGACCAATGCGCTGCTGGACAAATTCAGATTTATGGTGCCGGATATGGCTATTCGTACGACCCTTATTGTTGGTTTCCCGGGTGAAACTGAAGAGAGGTTCCAGGAAATGAAAGAGTGGGTGCGTACCCAGCGTTTTGACCGTCTGGGCTGCTTCACCTATTCACATGAGGAAAATACTACAGCTTATGTTTTGGAAGATGATGTACCACAGGAAATAAAGGAAGCCCGCGTTGAAGAGATCATGGAACTGCAGTCTCAGATTTCGTGGGAGAAGAACCAGGAGCGTATCGGTAAGGTGTACCGCTGTATATTCGACAGGAAAGAAGGAAACTATTTTATTGGACGAACCGAGTTCGATTCGCCGGACGTGGATAATACAGTGCTTGTAGAAGCCACAGATCAGGTTTATATCCCAATCGGTGAATTTGCAGATGTTCTTATTACCTCTGCAGAAGAGTTTGACCTGTATGGCAAACTCATTTAGGAAAATTCAAAAATCAGGCATTTTATTGCATAAAACTAAAAGAACTTCTGGTGATTCAGAAGTTCTTTTTATGTATTTAAAAGGTTGAAAGCCAAGTGTTTAATGATGTAAAGAGGGCTGAAAATGAGTAAAAACAGTTAAAACTATTAACGTTTTAAGTCTCATTTTAACACATTTTAACAGTGCTTGTCAACGCCCTGTAAATAGGCGCTCGCAAGGTTCTTTAACATAAATTTAAGAGAGTATTAAGATAGTTTAACACTTTGATACTTGCAGGATTCAGATTCCTGATACCTTTGCCCCATCAAAACCAATAAAACCTTCAAAATGATGAAAAGATTATTTCTCGTAATCATAATGATGATTTCAGCTCTTGGCCTTTATTCTTTCAAGAATGATACCAATGATAACGATGAGGTGAAAACAAGTTATGCATCCTATTACCACGACAAATTCAATGGACGGAAAACCGCAAGCGGCGAAAAGTTCAGTAACTCTAAATTAACAGCAGCGCACCGCACGCTTCCTTTCGGAACAAAGGTAAAAGTCACTAACTTAAGAACAGACCAAAGTGTAGTAGTCGTTATTAACGACAGAGGTCCATTTCACTCCTCGCGGGCACTGGACCTTTCCAAGGCCGCCTTCGATGAGATCGGGAACCTGAACCGCGGTACAATGCCTATAGAATACGAAATACTTGATTAAATAATTGAAGATCATGTAAGAAGCCAACCTAAGAGGGTTGGCTTTTTTGTTGAATATTATAAAATAAGTTCAGATGGTCAGTCTACAGCAGAGTCGCTATAGTTCAGCAGGGCTTCATAGAAGGCTTCTTCCATCAAACCTGTCTGCTGACACAGAATCCTTACACCTTCCAGGTTACTGAGGACAGCATCTGCGTTAAATGAGAGCGGCAGCAGTCCCAGTTCTGTCTCGAGTACTGTCTTTCCTTCTGTAAGGGTATATTTGCTCTTTTGAAAAGGGATACGGCGGCAGTACACGGTTGGTTCTATGCGTTCCGGGGATTGCTCTTCATCCTCTGGGTAGATATATACTCCGCCAGCTACGATGCTGTTAGTGACATCTTTTTTAGACCCTAAAGTATTGAGTACAATATTGGGGCTGAACGAAGTTGCTGCTTCTATTCTATCTGTTACGAGTACGGCAAAATCGTTAGTACATGAAGGACTGGAGGCAGGTGCAATTACATCAATGCCTTTCCCGTGAAAATCCTGTATGTATTGGAACAGTGAACCTGCGTCATGTCCCAGTACGAGAATACGGGTTTTGTCTGAATAGGAACTCCACATATCAGTCATTGTGGAGGCCCTGGGTTTTGGCAGCTATCAGGGTTTGAAATGCCTGCACTACGCTTATCCATCGGTCCCGGTCTGCAGGCATGATAAGGCTTGCATCCGATTTGCTGGCCGTATTGGATCCTTTTTTAACAACTACAGCAGTGGCAATATTATCATACAGCTTTTTACGGTCTTCCCGTATCATCCGGAAGTCATTGGCCGTAAGAACTTCTTCCAGGATCCGGATTTCGTCTGCTGATATCTTCAGGTTCTTTTTTATTTTTTTTCCCTGACCTTCAAACGAGTAATGCGCTGTGTTACCCTTTATAAGGAAGTTCTCGTACACCGGTGCCAGGCCCCCGCTGCGGGAATAACTGTAATCGAAATCGGAGTATTTTTTATGGGCGTTACATGAGGTTAAAACTAGCAGGACAAGAAGCGGAATTATCTGTCTGATTTTATTCATTGCAGTTCATTTATTTCGTTATCAACTTGTTTTTTTGCCTTAAGCTCCTTTTCGTATTGATGCAGTAGATTAAACTCCTCTGTCTGCTCAATGGCCGTCATAATCTTTACAAGGATCTGCTGTGCATTCTCATTGTCATAGTCAATTTCCAAAGGTGCTTTAAATTCAAGGGTAGGCTTTACACCGGTCACCTTTATACGAAGGCCTTTTTTATCAAACGCGCGGCGGAATCCATTTATTTTGATAGGGATCACTATCGGCCTCTGGTTTTTTACAAGTTTGGCCGTCCCGCGGCGTCCCTGTGCAAATGCTGAGGTTGTTCCCTGAGGAAAAGTGATGACCCAACCGTTGTCCAGCGCCTTCATGATATTATCTACTTCTTTAAGATCTACATGGCGGTTCACATTTTGGCCCTCTGCCCGCCAGGTCCTTTTTACGGTGATGGCGCCGGCCATTCTGAAGATGCGTGCAAGAACCCCTGACTTCATCGTTTCCTCGGCCGCAACATAATAAAAATCAACTTTGGGATTCAGCAGATACACCGGATTCTTGATGGTGTTGTGAAAACCGTTATTTACCGCACAGAATACGTGATACATGGCCGCAACATCGGCAAAATAAGTCTGATGGTTCGAAACAAAAAGGACATTGCTGTCCGGCAGTGTAGCCAGATGTTCAGTTCCGGTGATTTTTAGTTTATTAAAGCCGTTGAAGCGGCGGTAGGAAATCATACCTACGATAAAGACGATGAGTCTTTTTATAATATAAAGATTGCCAAAGGCATCAGTGAAAATATTTTTCTTCGCCATTATCACTAAACATAATCTGCGAATTTACAATTTTTTCAGCAATGTACTGAATTCGCTCAAAATCATTGATGTGGCACCCCAGATCACATATCCGTCAAAAGTAATTACCGGCACTTCCATACCATTGGAACCGGGCAAAGCGGCCATTTCCGGCTGATCGCTCAGCGTGAGCAGCGATGAAACCGGAAACTCAATCAGTTCAACTGCTTCGGTTTCCTGAAGGACGAAAGTTGGATTTTTGCGGGTGTAGGAAACGAAAGGCCGCACATAGAAATTGCTGGGTGGAATATAGATAGGCGACATTTCCCTGATCGTCCGGAGATAATATTGTTCAATACCCATTTCCTCAGAGGTTTCGCGCATGGCTGTATGCTCAAAGTCCCGGTCCGACTCTTCTTTTTTGCCCCCGGGAAGAGAAATCTGACCGCTGTGCCGGTCCCGTTCGTTTGTGCTGCGCACAATAAGAGGGAAGAACCATTCATCACCCTTCAGGTACAGCACAATATTTACGGCCGCAAACTTGGGCGCGCGGTTCATTATTTCTTCATAGGAAAACAGTGGCCTGTAGGGGGGTGAATAGACGGCATGTGCGTTTTCGCCTTCCAGTTCGGCCATTTGAATCTTCGTTACCAGGTCTCTTGCGTAAGCTGCCATAATGCAAATTTAGGAAATTGGAAGGAATAGTAGGTGAACTGAGAGGGAAGAAGCAAGAGCCAAGATATCAGACACCAGATATCAGACTTCAGACTTGGAAGAGAAAAAAGAAGAACGAAGAAAGAAGAAAGAGCAAAGACGGGTCTGGTCGTGGGCATCCCCAAAACTTTCTAACCTTCTAACCTTTTAACAGCTCTACGGATTTTAACTTTGTGCTCTCTGTGGTTACGTTGAGTCAGGAATAATGAGCCAAGAATCAAGAGCCAAGAGCCAAGATATCAGACACCAGATATCAGACATCAGACTTGGAAGAGAAAAAGAAGAAAGAAGAAAGGACAAAGACTGGTTTGGTGCTTGGTACGCCCAAACCTCCTAACCTTCTAACTTACTAACCTTCTAACTTTTTAACCATTTAACATTCTGTGGATTTTAACTTTGTGCTCTCTGTGCTTCTCTGTGCTCTCTGTGGTTAGATGAGAACCAGGAGCCAAGAGCCAGGATTTCAGAATACGATAATTGAGGAAAGAACAAAGAGAAAAGAAAAAAGATGGGAGAGGCAAGAGTTGAGGGCCGAGAACAATAATCCCATATCCTAGATTTTAGATTTTGAATGTTGGATTATGAATTAAGCCTTTGTGCACCTTGTGTAACCATTGTGTGCTTTGTGGTTAGAGGAGAGTGAAGAGCCAAGATATCAGAAACCAGATTTCAGATTTGGGAGAGAAAAAAGAAGAAAGAAGAAAGAACAAAGAGCAAAGAGGGGTCTGGTCGTGGGCATCCCCAAAGCTTTCTAACCTTCTAACCCTCTAACTTTCTAACCTTTTAACAGCTTTACGGGTATTAACTACGTGCTCTCTGTGGTTAAGTTGAGCCAAGAACCAAGAGTCAAGAACCAAGAACCAAGAACCAGGATGTCAGATTGCGGCAATGGAGGAAAGAACAAAGAGAAAAGAATAATGACGAGGCCGCCTACCCTTGTAACTTTCTACCCTTCTAACCTTCTAACTTTTTAACCATTTAACATTCTGTGGATTTTAACTTTGTGCTCTCTGTGCTTCTCTGTGCTCTCTGTGGTTAGATGAGAACCAGGAGCCAAGAGCCAGGATTTCAGAATACGATAATTGAGGAAAGAACAAAGAGAAAAGAAAAAAGATGGGAGAGGCAAGAGTTGAGGGCCGAGAACAATAATCCCATATCCTAGATTTTAGATTTTGAATGTTGGATTATGAATTAAGCCTTTGTGCACCTTGTGTAACCATTGTGTGCTTTGTGGTTAGATGAGAACCAAGAGCCGAGAGTCAAGATATCAGACACCAGACTTCAGATTTGGGAGAGAAAAAAGAAGAAAGAGGAAAGAAGAAGAACAGACACTGGTTTGGTCCTTGGTACGCCCAAACCTTCTAACCTTCTAACTTTCTAACCTCCTAACCTTCTAACCTTTAACCTTCTACCTCCAAACACAAAAAATCTCCCGCAATCACGGGAGACTAAGTTGTTTCAGTTATCAGCAGGTTTATTCTACTATAATCAGTTGGAGTAGCTCATAAGCTCCTCTTTATTTGCGTTGATCAGCTTGTATTCCAGATACTTAAAAGAATCCCGCGGGATGATGGTTACCCATTTCTTGTATTTCAGATACCATTTGGTCTGTATGCTCATCAATCCTTTGGTAAGGTATGCTTCTACAAATGGATGAACATGCAGGAAGATCTTTCCTTTTTCGGTTTGCATTAGGGTACGGATTACCTCTTCCATACGTTCCACAACCACTATGGGTGCCAGTATTTCGCCGGCAGCATTTGGATTTTCCTCCTTTGTTTCAATCTGGTTTTCCGGACGTGTTCTCTGTCTCGTGAGCTGGATCAGTCCAAATTTGCTCGGCGGCAGTATTTTATGTCTCGCTTTGTCCCGGTCCATTTCGGCTTTCAGATGTTCGAAAAGGTCACGGCGGTGATCTGCATTCACCATATCGATAAAATCGACTACAATGATGCCACCCATATCACGAAGACGTAATTGTCGGGCAATCTCCGTTGCTGCCATACGGTTTACATGCAGCGCATGTTCCCGGTTACCGGCGGCGCCTGAACTGAGGTTATTACCGGAGTTCACATCTATAACGTGCAGTGCTTCGGTATGCTCTATGACCAGGTAGGCACCTTTGGACGACGGAATATTTACATGTTTGCCAAAGCTTTGCTTCAGTTGCTTTTCCACGTTGTAATACTCCATCAGCGGGGTAGGCTTGTCGTAAAACTGGACAATGTTCTTCCTTTCCGGTGCAATAACTTCCAGGTAGGCCTTCATGTCTTCCACCATTTCCTCATCATCGCAGATAATGGAAACAAAATCCGAATTAAAGTTGTCCCGAAGTATGGCAGAGGCTTTACCCTCTTCACTGAGAATTTTCCCGGGTGCTTTGTTCTTCTGTATGTTGCGGAAGGTGTTTTCCCATTTCTGAACCAGTTGGTTCATATCGTTGTGGAGTTCAGCCACTTTCTTGCCTTCAGCTACGGTGCGTATAATGACACCAAAGCCTTCAGGTTTAATACTTTCAATAAGTGTTTTGAGGCGGTCGCGCTCTTCGGCACTTTCAATTTTTTTGGAAATGGAAACACTTTTGTCAAAGGGAATCAGTACGAGAAACCGTCCGGTGAGTGAGATTTGCGTTGAAATACGCGGACCTTTGGTGGAGATAGGTTCCTTGGTGATCTGCAGTATTACACTGTCGTCCTTGCTCAGGACCTTATCGATGATGCCGTTTTTATTGATTTCCGGCTGAAGCTCAAAGTTTTTCAGCGATGAGTCCTGCTGCTTGCCCGCGAGGGTGTCTTTCAGGAATTTTTTGTAGGTCAGATACTGCGGACCTAAATCCTGATAATGCAGGAAGGCATCTTTATCATATCCGATCCCTACAAAGGCTGCATTAAGGTTGGGGGCCAGTTTTTTGACCTTACCGATAAAAAGATCGCCTACCACAAAGTCGCTTTTGTCCTCCTCTTCATGGAGTTCAAAAAGACGGCCATCTTCCAGCAAAGCAATTTTGGAACGCCCACCTTCATGTGATATTATCAGTTCTTTCTTCATTTCATAGCTACTTGTATTTCATTAAAACAATAAAACCGTTTTACCCCACCACGGTAAAACGTTATTTCCGATTTTGAGCGCAGGTTGCGCCCGGGTGGTAAAATGGGATAGTGTATTAAAACAAAAATATAGCTGGTGAACGTTTATAAAAATAAAAACACCAACTATATCCTATATTATCTTAACCGAAAAGCTTATTTCTTCTTCTTGTGTCTGTTAGCTCTTCTTCTTTTCTTTCTTTTGTGTGTGGCTACCTTGTGTCTTTTTCTTTTTTTTCCGCTTGGCATATTGAATAAATTTTAAATATTATTACTCCGTTTAGTTATTGTTTACAGCTACTTTGGTTTTTACCTTTTCAGTGAAAGTCTTTGATGGCTTAAATGCCGGGATATTATGAGCGGGAATTTCAATTGCAGTGTTCTTGGATATGTTCCTTCCCGTTTTTGCAGCTCTGGTCTTGATAATGAAAGAACCGAAACCTCTTAAATATACATTGTCTCCTTTGTACATTGCACTTCTGATCTCGTGCATGAAAGCCTCTACAACTTTCTGAGTTTCAACTTTCTCTGTCCCCAATTTAGTTGAGATGGTATTTACCAATTCTGCCTTTGTCATTTTCTTTTTTTCTTTTAATTTTGGTGTGCAAATATAAAACTAATTTTTGAAAACTTACAAACAAAACGCTGATTTTCTTTACCTTGGTAAGGCGCTGATAGCTTGGTACAGGATTTACGGACGCGATTTACCATTCAGAAAAACCAAAGATCCTTACAGGATCTGGATATGCGAAATAATCTTTCAGCAAACACGCATTCAGCAGGGCTTGAATCATTACAATAAATTTATTGAACGCTTTCCGGATGTTGCTTCGCTTGCGGCGGCAGAAACTGATGAAGTCCTGCTGTACTGGAAAGGCCTGGGTTATTACTCCAGAGCGCTGAACCTGCAAAAGGCGGCCAGAAAAATAGTTACAGAGTTTGGTGGCGTTTTCCCCAATCAGTATAAAGATATACTCTCTTTACCGGGAGTGGGCCCCTATACCGCTGCAGCGGTTTCCAGCATCTGCTTCGGTAAGCACATTCCCGCCGTTGACGGTAATTTCTACCGGGTGCTCTCCAGGGTGTTTGCAGATGATACAGATATTTCGCTCGGCAGTGCATTTGCCTATTTTTCTGAACTTGCATTAAGGATGATGCCTCTGGGTGCAGCTGGAACCTTTAATGAAGCTGTGATGGATTTGGGCTCAGAAATCTGCAAACCGCGAAATCCGCTTTGTGGCCAATGTCCGCTGCAGAATGACTGTCTGGCTTTCCAACTCGGACGGACGGCCGAATTTCCTGTGAAAACCAAGAAAACAGCAGTAAAGGAGCTTAAGCTTACCTATTACTTTGTGAAATTTGGCAACGAAATCCTAATCCGCCGTCGAGCTGAGGATCATATATGGAGAAAGCTCTACGAATTTCCCGATGCGCTGCCTTCGGAATGGTTACCCTTTGTGCAGGAAAGCAGTACCGTCTATCATAAACTGACCCACCGCCAACTTTCAATTGATTTTGTGGAAGTGATAGCTGAGAACCGCTGCGACTTTGAATCAATAGCAGCGGCTGGTGGTTATGAGGTAATCAGCCTTGAAGGCAGTTTAATGTATTCATTTCCTAAACCCCTGGAAAATTTTATAACAGCTTATATTGCTAAGAGCTGAATCCTGAGTACGTCCCTCAAATTTCTTCCCGGCCTAAACTTCCGGATTCGGTATAAAAAAGGTATTTTTGCGAAATGTTTAAAAAACTCATTCTCATTTTATTAACAGTAATGCTGGTTTCCTGCGGTCAGGATTCGGTACCCAAGCCTAAAGGAGACCTTCGCCTGGAGTATCCCGAGCCCAATTATGTACAGTTTACGCAACCGTGTCCATTTACATTTGAATATTCCGACTTTTCTGTAATCACCGATGCCAAGAAGCAAAGAGACTGCTGGTATTATATTAACTATAATGGCATGAAGGGCAAAGTATTCCTAACTTATTATCCAATCAATGGTGATTTTGAAGCTCATGTGAAGGAATCGGAGAAGATGGTTTACGAACATACCGTGAAGGCGAGCTCCATTGAAACCAAATCTTTCCAGTATCCGGAGAAAAAGGTATTCGGAAACTTTTATGAACTTAAAGGTCAGAGTGCCTCTAACCTGCAGTTTTATATTACAGACAGTACACGTCATTTCGTAACGGCGTACCTATACTTCAACTCGCGGCCAAAACCCGACTCCCTGGCTCCGGCCGTGGACTATGTAAAGCGGGATATGCTTCACCTTATAGATACCTTCCAGTGGAAGTAGACGTTGCGCAATTTTACATTATAATAATCCAAACAATAACAGATAATGAAATTACTCGTAGTAGGCAGTGTGGCCTTTGACGCTATAGAAACTCCTTTCGGAAAAACAGATAAAATCCTGGGTGGAGCTGCTACCTATATCGGACTCGCAGCCTCTCTGATGAACGTTGAATCCGGAATTGTTTCCGTAGTCGGCGGAGATTTCCCCGATGCTTATATGAACCTGCTGCAATCCCGCGGTGTAAACACAGAGGGAATTGAAGTCGTGCCAGACGGCAAAACCTTCTTCTGGAGCGGTGAATATCACAACGACCTGAACTCCCGAGATACACTGGTTACCGAGGTTAACGTGCTTGAAAATTTTGACCCCAAAATACCCGCGTCTATGGAAGATGCCGAGGTTCTGCTTCTTGGAAACCTTCATCCGGGAGTGCAGCTTTCAGTATTGGAAAAAATGAAGAACAGGCCTAAACTTGTTATTCTGGATACCATGAATTTCTGGATGGATTCTGCAATGGACATACTGATGCAGATGATTGCAAAAACAGACGTAATCACTATTAATGATGAGGAAGCCAGACAGCTTTCAGGCGAATATTCCCTCGTTAAAGCGGCGAAGAAAATCCATGCTATGGGTCCGGCATTCGTGATTATAAAGAAGGGGGAACACGGTGCATTGCTCTTTCACGAAGGGCGTATCTTTGCCATCCCGGCCATGCCACTGGAGGAGGTGTTTGACCCAACCGGTGCCGGCGATACCTTTGCGGGTGGATTTGCCTCTTATCTTGTAAAAAAAGGTGCTTTTGATTTCGAGACCATGAAATCTGCACTTATCGCGGGATCTGCACTGGCATCGTTTACTGTGGAGAAATTTGGTACCGATAGGCTTAAGGAGATCACTGAAGCTGAACTTGGAGAACGGATTCGACAGTTTAAGGAACTCACAACCTTTGAAGCGGAGGTTTAAATATTAAGAAATTATTATAACAAAAAGTTAAGCATAATTGAAGCAGAGTTCTAAATTTGCAGATTGATTAATTACGACTTATGACAAACAAAATAAATTTTTCCCTTTTTCTGGGAATTTTCCTTACCTTTTTATCTGTGTCCGCATCGGCGCAGCTGGAAAAAGGTAAACTGGTAGACGGTATTGCTGCTGTAATCGGTAACGAGATTATCCTGGAATCCGATATTGAGGAGCAGATTAATTATGCTGCTCAACAGGGTACTGCCGCAACCAACAAATGCCAGGTAATGGAGAGCATCCTCAATAATAAGATTGTGGTTTATGAGGCGAAAAGGGATACCCTGATCGAAAACCGTTCCGCGGCTATTAAAGAAAATGCCAATCTGAAATACAATCAGATCCTGGGACAGTTTCCGGATGAGAGAACAATGCTTGCGTCCTATAAATTCCGTACTGCCTACGAAATGAAGACCGCTATTGAAAAAATAGACAGTGACCAGTATTACGGTCAGGCTAAGTACCAGAGCATTACCGAGAAAGCAGATGTTACCCCTAATGAAGTGACCGACTTTTACAATACCTACAGACTGCAGCTGCCGGAAGTGAAAGATGAGGTCACCCTGGCCCAGATCAGTATTTATCCCAAACTTACGGAGTTGCACAAGGAAGAAATTATCAGCAGGCTGAAGAAAATCAAGCAGGACATCCTTAATGGAGAAGATTTCGACAGCCAGGCAAGGATTTACTCGGAAGATCCGGGTTCGGCACCAAACGGCGGTCTTATGAAGAATATTTCAAAAGGACAGATGGTAAAGCCGTTTGAAGCCGCAGCATTGAACCTTCAGGAAGGTGAAATATCCGATCCAGTAGAATCTGAGTTCGGTTATCATATAATTAAACTCGAGCGAAGAGCCGGGAAAATATATGATGCCAGACATATACTGATTGCCACTACTCCTACCACTGAGGAAATTGAGGCAGCCAAAAAGGAGCTGGAGGCCATCAAGACTTCTATTGAACAAGGTAAAATTACCTTCAAAGATGCTGCATTTAAGTATTCTGACGATAAGAAAACTAAATTCAACGCTGGCATCCTGACAGACAATGCCGGCTCTGACCGGATGGAAAGACTTTCGCTTTCACCTACACTGGGATATCAGGTAGCGGGACTCAATAAAGGCGATATCACCGATGTTTTTGAAGATGAACTGAACCGCCGAAAAGCAGTAAGCATTGTGAAGATTGAGGAGGTGATTCCTGCCCATCAACTGACTATTGAAACGGATTATGACCGAATCAAGCAGATGGCACTGAATAAGAAACGTAATGAAATGGTTGAGAAGTGGGTTAAGCAAAGACTTCCCAACATATTTATCTCTATTGACAACCGTTATGCCGGCTGCACCTTTCAGCCGGAACTTCAGAAATCAGTACTTACCAAGTAAACTTACAGTCTCCGAAATTTTCGGAGATTTTTTTTGGTAGTTCAGTAATAACATTTGGACCTCTAAACAGCCATTCGGCTTCGGGATACCGTATATTTCTATTATTTTTGTGTCATGAGCAACTTTATCCATTTTGGCGTAGCCGAAAAAATGTATCAGGAATCACAAAACCGTATTTCATCACTTTTCAATATAAAGTATCCCGTAGTGCAGGGAGGTATGATATGGCATTCCGGTTGGCGTCTGGCATCAGCGGTCTCCAACTGTGGTGGGCTGGGCCTTATCGGTGCCGGCAGCATGTATCCCGATGTCCTGAGGGATCATATCCGCAAATGTAAAGCGGCAACAGACAGACCCTTCGGTGTTAATGTACCTATGCTGTATCCGAATTTGGACGAGGTGATCAGCATCATTCTGGAGGAAGGGGTGAAAATCATATTTACCTCGGCCGGAAATCCAAAAACCTATACAGAAACGCTTAAGAAAGAAGGTCTGAAAGTTGCCCATGTAGTTTCGTCCACCAAATTTGCCCTAAAATGCCAGGAGGCAGGTGTGGATGCTGTAGTTGCGGAAGGCTTTGAAGCCGGCGGTCACAACGGACGCGATGAAACTACCACATTCTGCCTTATACCGAATGTCCGGAAGCATATTGAAATTCCGCTGATAGCTGCAGGTGGAATTGCCCTCGGTTCGCAGATAAAAGCTGCCATGGTATTGGGTGCAGACGGCGTTCAGATTGGTTCCCGCTTTGCCGCTACCGAAGAAGCCAGCTCTAACGATGTGTGGAAGGAGAAAATCACTTCGCTGAACGAAGGAGACACCCAATTAACCCTGAAAGAACTCGCTCCGGTGCGTCTGGTGAAGAATAAGTTTTTTCATGATATTGAGAAGCTTTACGACAGTGGCAGGGATGCTGAAGCGCTTGCGGCCATCCTCGGTCGCGCACGTGCCAAGCGGGGTATGTTTGAAGGCGACCTGGAGGAGGGTGAGCTGGAAATAGGGCAGGTGTCTGCCCTGATTGAAGAGGTGTTGCCGGTGGAAACTGTATTTGCCCGCTTGATGGCTGAATTTGAAGCTGCAGGGAATCCGTCACTGTAGATTAAAAGTAGTAAGAATTTCATCAAAAATAAAACCTGTTTCAAAACTGAAACAGGTTCTTTAGTGGTAAACGGTAAGCGTTCTTTGCGTCCGTCTTATTTAGAAGATCTGGTAACCCAGGATGAATGATAAGGTAGGGTATTTGCTGACCCAAAGGGCATAGTTCGCAAGTACATTTCTGGGAGTGATGTACCGTAATTCTGCCGAAAAACGGTCGTTATACTTGTATCCCGCTCCAAATGCAAAAGGGAAACTTGACTTTATACTCAATTCAGTACTGTTGGACAGGAAGATACCCGATTCCAAAGGCATATCAATCACATAGGATGCATTCACGAATACTTTATTTTTGTCGTTCAGAAACATATAATGCCTTAGTCCCAGGGGCAGTTCTATCGATTTATACTCGACCCAGTTCCTGATCCTGGATTCGTAGCCGGTTCCTTCGTAAAAGATCTGCACTTTCTCACTCTCATAATACTGGTAAGTAGGCTCAGCGATAAACGACCATTTGCCTTTATTAAAAGGGAATACGTACTCAAACTCAACGCCGCCGCCAATGGTGGTCTTGCTTCCAAAATCAGTATCCCTGTAACTGGAATACGCGTTTGATACTGAAAGAGAAGTAAAATTAACCCGTGGTCGAACTGAGATGTTAAAATCACCTTTTTTAGTGTTCTTGCTCCCGGACGACTGTTGGTTATTCCCTTCAATACAGTTGTTATAGGAAATGAAGATATCCTGTAGGGAATTGCTCCTGTACTGGAGCTTTTGGGTTTGCCTTTCAGTAATTGATCCGCATTTGAGACTGTTATTTATCTGCTGGCGGAATTCATTATTCACTGCTACGCCGTCGCCTTTGTTCTCATTCTGAAGAAGATAGGTTTTGTGGATAAGTTGTGTTACCGGACCATTATCCACATTGTAGAAATACCTTTTCAGGTTACCCTGTTCATAATAATAGAGGTTTGCTCTGCCTTCGGTCACCGGTTTCAAAAACAATGTTTCATTTTCAAATTTTGGCGCTGCCGAAAGCGTAAGGGAGCTTATTGTTTCAGAGGATTTATCAATGTCCACTGTTTCACGCACAAATTTCACGCCGCCGTCCAGTCCAAACTCCTTTACCTCCGAGATTCCCAGGGTAATTGGTTTTGCGTTTTCACCTGTTCTCAGTTCAACGATGGTAGGGTTGTTTTTCCAGTCCATGTTCCTGATCATAG
Organism: uncultured Chryseobacterium sp.; assembly: GCA_964468335.1. GTDB lineage: Bacteria > Bacteroidota > Bacteroidia > Flavobacteriales > Weeksellaceae > Marnyiella. Next base: position 17,338 of record CAYXUO010000015.1, read on the forward strand.
CTACAGTTTTCTGACCGTCGTTCGCAATATAGTAGCCTTTCTCATATTTAATCTGGGCAACAATGCTTGCACACACCGAAAGTGTGAGGAAAGTAAAGATTTTTCTCATTCTGATTTTCTAATGGTTATTATTAAAGGTATTTTTTTACATGCGTTCCAGGGCGCTTTTTACATCACCATAACCACCGCCGTTATAAACATTGGTCATGCCCTGCGATTTGAAATAGTCTACGGCTTTTCCGCTGCGGTTGCCGCTTCTGCAGAAGAAGATGATGTTTCCGTTCAGATTGGTTACCTCCTGTTTGCGGTCTTCCAGTTCGCCCAGGGGTATGTTGCGGGCATCTTCTATTTTGCCGTCCATTTCCAGTTCCATAGGTTCGCGCACATCGATCAGGTGGTAGTCGCCTGAGCTTAAAATTTCGTTTATTGAATCCATTGTAATAGTTTTAACCTGTTTGTAATCTCACAAATGTAGCAAATTATGTTAAATTTGCCTTCCCATGAACCCCTCAAACAAAGAAAAACTTTCACAGCTTATCAAATCTAAAGCAAAGGCCTTCGGATTCCAGGACTGCGGCATCTCACGGGCTGGTTTTCTGGAGGAAGATGCGCGACCCCTGGAAGCCTGGCTGAAAAAGGATTACCATGGTGAAATGCGTTATATGGAGAACCATTTCGACAAAAGACTGGACCCGCGACTTTTGGTGCCCGGTGCGAAATCGGTGATATCGCTGTCCTATAATTATTTTCCTGAGGAGCCTATTTCTAGTTTGGATAACTTCAAGATCTCCAAATATGCGTACGGGCAGGATTACCATGAAATCATTAAAGGAATTTTGGTGGAAATGGTAGCCGAACTCCGCGATGAGATCGGCGATTTTGACTGCCGTGTATTTACCGACTCGGCTCCGGTCCTTGAGAGGAGCTGGGCCCGCAAATCCGGTATTGGCTGGGTAGGTAAGAATGCCAACCTCATAACGAAACAGAGCGGATCTTTCTATTTCCTGGCCGAAATTATTTCTGATTTGGACATGGCAGAAGACCATGTTACCACCGACCACTGCGGTACCTGCCGAAAATGCATCGATGCCTGTCCCACAGATGCGATTGTTTCGGAGAAAATCATTGACGGAAGTAAATGTATCTCTTATGCGACCATTGAACTTAAGGATGCCATTCCTGATCATTTCCGCGACCGCATGCAGGACTGGATGTTTGGCTGTGATATCTGCCAGGACGTGTGTCCCTGGAACCGGTTTTCGCTACCACACTCCCAGGAAAAGTTCAAGCCGAATGAGAATCTTCGAAACTTCTCAAAGAAAGACTGGCAGGAACTGGATCAGGAACTTTTTTCAGAAGTTTTCCCAAAGTCGCCGGTTAAAAGGACCAAGTTTGCAGGTTTAAAACGGAATATCTCTTTTTTGAGTGGGTTAGAATGATAGAAGGTTAAAAAGTTAGAAGGTTAGAAGGTTAGAAAGTTAGAAGGTTAGGAAGTTAGAAGGTTAGAAAGTTAGAAAGTTAGAAAGTTAGGGGGATTCCAACGACCAGACCCATCTTTTCTCTTTGTTCTTTCTTCTTTTTTCTCTTCCAAATCTGAAGTCTGAAGTCTGAAGTCTGAAATCCTGGCTCTTGGCTCTTGGTTCTTGGCTCATGAACCACAGAGAGCACCGAGAAGGCTCAGAGAGCACGAAGTTAATATCCGTAAAGCTGGGGAGGGTTAGAAAGTTAGGAGGTTAGAAAGTTAGAAGGTTAGGAAGTTATAAAGGTTGGGGGATACCAACGACCAGACCAGTCTTTCCTCTTTGTTCTTTCTTCTATTTTCTCTTCCAAATCTGAAGTCAGATGTTTGAAATCTGAAATCTTGGCTCTAAACTAACCACAAAGACCACAAAGAATTCTCAACGTACACAAGGACAGAATTCAAAATCCATAATCCAAAATTCATAATCAACCGTGAATCCGTAAATTTGCTAAATTGCTAAATTGCTAGATTGTTAAATTGATAAACAGTCTGAAATCTGATGTATGAAATCTGAAATCTGAAATCTTGACTCTTTACCCTAACATCCCAAACTATGAAAAATATTTTACTCATCTTACTTAAAATTATTGGCTCCCTTGTCGCTGTTGTACTTCTGTACGTAGTTTTCGCACTTGCCCTGCCTTTGATACCCATAGATGCCGATGAAGTTTCTGAATCCAAAACTGTGGAGGTATTTCTGCTTACCAACGGAATCCATACGGATATCGTGGTACCGGTTGCGAGCCCTTTTATGGACTGGCGCAAGGAAATCCCGGCTTCTGATACTAAGGCCGGTTCCGGCAGCTTTAAATATCTTTCTATAGGCTGGGGTGATAAGGGCTTTTATCTGGACACTCCAACCTGGGCGGAACTTAAGGTTTCCACTGCATTGCAGGCGGCATTCTGGCTTAGCGAATCAGCAATGCACTGCACATTTTATAATGAAATGAAGGTCGGTAAGGACTGTAAGCGTATTATGCTGACTGAAACTCAGTACGGCGAACTGGTGGAGTTTATAAGGAGTAAGTTTGACCGTGACAGTTCCGGAAAACCCATTTTGATAGAGACTGATGCGGTTTACGGCAATAATGATGCTTTTTATGATGCCAAAGGAAGGTACAGCTTTCTGGATACCTGTAATACATGGACCAATAGGGGACTGAAGACAGCGGGACAAAAGGCAGCACTGTGGACGGCCACCGATTTCGGTATCTTTTACCATTATAAGTAAGTTAAGCCGGCAGATCACCTCAATAGAACCGGTTCAATCCTATAGATTCCTCAGTTTCATTGTAAGTTCCAGATGATCCTTCACTACAATGGTGCCGCCCATTTTTGTAGGAGGGACAATTCCGAAATCGCTGAAACGTACGGTCTCATTTCCGGTAAGTAAGTTTTTATTTTCAAAAAATGTGACAGTATAGAAACGTTTTCTGTTTAGGATCTTCACTTCCACAATCGCACTGTAATAGCTGCTGGCATTTTTCTTGAATTCAATGAAACGTACCGTAAAATGCGGGTGCTGATCTGCATTCAGGATTTTACGGAAATCTGTTGTCATCATCTTATTGCGGCAGTCAAAGTCGGCCACTTTAAGCTGTAGTACGGGCAGCTTCGTTTGTGAGCTGAAGCTTCCTGCTGGCTTCGCAATGGTGGAGTTTGTGCATTTAAAAGTATTTACGTTGGTCTTTCCCAGGATTTCCACCGTATTTTCCTGAGCCGGAAGGAGTCCGGACAGCAGGAGCAGAATAAGGATTACCGTATTTTTCATGACTTAAATTTATAAAAAAGGGACAAATTAATGTCCCTTCATGAAATTGAATTTAATAATTAGAAACCTATGGTCGCTTCAACCATGAGCCCTTTGAATTCGCCGCCTCTTAGTGCGCTTGTAGCACCCCAAACTGCGCTGTCGTTATAGTTTTGTTGAACGTACTCTACCTTTGCAAGGATGTTTTTCGTCATGAAATAACCACCTCCGATATTGAACCTGTCAATTTTTCTTTCGTCGGATACCTCGTCATCTTTTCCGCTGATGGTGTTGTAACGTCCGCCTACGTAGAACTGTTCTTTTCCGCCGAATCTGTACAGTAATTCTGCTGCAAGCTGCGTGTAGTCGCCATCAGTTGGTCTCATGGTCATCCCGCTGGCTTTGTTTCCTGTTACGTGTTCAAAAGCTCCGAAGAATTCCAGTCCCTGGTACTTAACGAACGGGTTGATCTGTACCGCTTTCATTTTTTTGAATCCCGGGTTGAAACGTCCGGTTGCGTAGTTGTTGGTTCCCATCAGGTCGTTCTGGGTAAGCAGGGTGTAGTAGTATCTTGATCCTGCGCGGTCTGAACTGTAAAGGTAACCACCTGTGCTCAGTCCGTTAGTCTGGATGAAGGATCCGGTAAGTCTTACCCGAAGGTCAGCGTTCACCTGTTTGTCCCAGCCAATCTTGGCATAAACGGAAGGAGAGTTGAAGCTGGTTCCCTTTACGGCAGTTTGGTTCAGTTTACCGTTGGAAACCCCCAGCATACCTATGAAGTTGTTGTAGAATAGATACCCTTCACCGAAAGCTTCTGTAGAGAAGTTATCCATGATGAAGTTTCCTACGAACGGGTTGTTAATGGCTTCGGCATTATCTGTTCTTCTGAAGTGGTAATCACCGTAGTTTATTTCGTCCATACCTACTTTCACTCTCGCGTGCTTCATTATGTTTGCAGCAAAACCCTCGGATACGAAATCCAAATCATCCACCTGGATGTATCCACCTTTTACCCAAGCTTCGTTATGATGACGTGCAGAAAGGTAAGTTCTCAGGTGCATTTTAACTCCTTTGGCCAGGTAGGCATTGATGTCCAGGTTGGCAGTTGGCAGGTTAAAGTCGCTGCCCATTACCTGCAGGGTATTCGGAACAGCTGTGGTTCCTACATTTCCCAGCGACGGTGCTTTTGTGGAATGATCCAGTGCCTGGAACTGAAGGGCAAAATCGCCGCCTACGGAAACCTTCACGCCATCATAGGCTGGTGAAATTCCTTTAGGGTCTTCAAATACGTTACGCTGTGCTTTCTCTGGTGCCAGATAATCGCGCATTGAAGTGCTTGTATCTTCCTGAGCAAATAATGCTCCGCTTGACATGAGTAAGGCTAATACTGATGTTTTTAAAACTGTAGTTCTCATTTCGTTGGTATTTAATGTTTATTAATTGATTAGTTGGCAGTGATGTTTACGGTAACAGTTATGGCGTCCCCTGTTTTTACTCCCATGAAGCCCGGTCTTTCCATGCCGTACTCAGAGAGGTTTAGTTTTTCTGAACCGGTGATACTGTATGAAGCACCATTTTTCACTACTGTTACAGGAATAGAAGCGTTTTTAGTTACTCCTGCGATAGTCATCTTGCCGTTTACTGTTCCTTTGCCAATGTTCATTGATGTGGCAGTAAATGTGATATTCGGATTTTTGGCCGCCTTCAATGCGTCGTAGGCCTTATTGTCCATCATCTTGCCTTTCGTGCTTTTCAGGTTTTTTGCGGGCATTACAAATTTTACGTTGTTGATGCTGTTTCCGCTTACGGTTCCGCTGAAGGTTGCTGAACTGGAGGTCATGGTCCAGTCATGCATTGGAGAAGTTCCGTCCACACTCACTTTTACGCTCTTACCTGTAATTGCCTGCGCATTTGCCAAACCCGTAAAAAGTCCTAAGGCTAATACAAGCATTTTGATTGTTGCTAAATTTCTCATGATTTCTAATATTAAATGTTAATTTCTTACTGATTTTCTTATACAAATGTAGCTTGAAAATTCAAGATTTAATAATATTATCACAAAATTTTTATATGATTAATGTCAAAGAATCTTAATACAATAAAATAAAAATAAAAAAAGCAGCATTTCATATACTTATCTGTTAAATTATAGTGCTGTTTAAATTTTTTTTCGCAAAACTATATTGTAATTATTGCATAATTATTAAACATGACGGATGTCAGTATGAGGAAAATCAGTTGAAATATTGAAAATTTCACAATAAAATTTATTATTATGTTTAGATTATAAAATCTAACTGCTCATTGTTTATGCTGGAGAGGATTGGTGCTGGTTATTAATAATAAAAAAAGCAACCTGAAATCAGATTGCTTTTTTGTACCCAGCGCCGGAATCGAACCGGCACACCTTGCGGTACTAGAGTTTGAGTCTAGCGCGTCTACCAATTCCGCCAGCTGGGCATAATTGGGTGTGCAAATATAGGATAAATATTAAATTATTAAAATAAAACCAAAGTAATTTATACTAAAATTCCAGCACCAGCCCATCTGTAGCCAGATGTATGCCTTCCGGAAGGAGTGCTTCTTCCACTTCGTGGAGCCCAAACAGATGGCTTAGATGAGTAAGGTAGAGTTTGCGCGGTTTAAGTTCACTGTGAAGTGCCAGAATGTCTTCCAGGATAAAATGGGCGGGATGGGGCTGCGTTTTGCGTATGCAGTTTAATATCAGATAATCCAGATCCTTCAGCTTTTCCTTTTCTTCCGCGCTTATATAGCTGGCATCGGTTATATAGGCCAGTTTTTTTATCTTGAAACCAACGATGTCAAGGCGGTGGTGAAGTACATGAACAGGATTAATATCCAAGTCGAATAAGTTTAAAGGTCCGTCAATCTCGTTCAGTTCAAAGGATGGAGCTCCCGGATATCGGACTTCGGCAAAGGCGTATGGAAACCTGGATTTAACTTCGGTCCCAACTCGTGGCTGGCAATATAGAGGCATATCCATTTTATTGCGGAAAATCAGCGGCCGTACATCGTCCAGGCCCACAACATGATCATTGTGCTCATGAGTAAGCAGGATGGCATCCAAATGATTTTCATTATTTATAAGCATCTGCTGCCGGAAGTCCGGTCCACAGTCGATCAGTATTTTGCGGCCGGATTCGGAGGTGATCATTGCGGAAGAACGGAAGCGCTGATCTTTTGGGTTTTTAGATAGGCACACTGCACAGGTACAGCCTATTACCGGAATGCCCTGGGAAGTGCCGGTGCCTAAAAATTTAAGTGTCATCATAGTCAGCTCGTGCTTGGTGCACAAATGTAGAAAAAAAGAGGCTGGTAATAAAGGTCAGTTGGCTTACAGTTTCTTGAGCACGCTTATTAGATTGTCCAGAAGTTTCCTCGTGTAAATAAGCTGGTTTTCTGCCAGGCTAAGGTCTGATTTGCCTGTAATTTTTTTTGAAAACAAAACTTTACCGCTGTCCGCTATCGCGATATATGCGAAGCACGAGTCAATTCCTTCTTCAGGAACTGTACGTGCATATCCTGTTATGGAAACACCAAGCTCTGAGTTGAATTTCAACGCGACCGCTTTGGCCATCTGCTCAGCTATGTCTTTGGAAACTGCGTTACAGGCTTCAGCGGCGATAGGATTGACCTGCAGATGCACTGCTTTTTGGGCACTGTTGTAGGCGGTAATGCCTCCCTGGAAAAAACCCATTGCATTTTCGGCCTGGGAAATACTGTTTTGAATAAGCCCTGCGGTACAGCTTTCGGCGACCGCCAATGTTAATTTCTTTTTTAACATCTGTTCAGTCAATTG
>CAYXUO010000016.1:0-447 GCA_964468335.1 uncultured Chryseobacterium sp.
AGTTCAGTGATATAGAGTAAACTCCTAATCAACACGATTTGAACTGATTCCCAATGTCTGTAATCCGCGGTTGCGGCACGCCATTCACTGGACTTTTGCTCGGTAATTGTTTAGCGTTGAGTTTACCTTTAATGTGTTAGAACTATTGTAGGCAGTACTTTAAGGAAAAGAAAAATCTACTTTTCCAGGTCTTCCAGCAACTGATTGATCTTCATCAGTCTGTCGTTGGAAGCATTTATATTCTTTTCGTTGACTTTAGCAGAAACTTCAGCATTGGTACCCAGTTTAAGGGCACACATTGCGAGCGCATCCTGCTTATCTCTGACATCGAAATTAAGTTCAAAATCTTTAATCATTGCCTCAATCTGCTTTCCCACCTTGAGAAGCGTTTCTTCGTCGGCGGCCGGCACATTCAGCGGATAGACCCTTCCGGCCACATTGATGGTA
>CAYXUO010000016.1:457-12643 GCA_964468335.1 uncultured Chryseobacterium sp.
CTCCACTGTTTTGAAGCTCTGCTATACAGAAATCCACTTCCTTTATAAGCCGGTTTATATGACTTTTCATAAGGCGGTTATGCTCTGGATTTCCTGATATAGCTGAATAAAGTTTTATTTTCTTCTGTTCTTCTGCGAGTACCTGGCTCTTTTTACGCTCTTCATCATATTTCTCATTCAGCTCTGCGTACTCTTTTTCCAGATCCTTATATTTTGTATAAAGATTCCGGTAATCCTTACTTACATTAGAAATTTTTCTTTCTAATTCAGAAAAATTATTTTCTAATTCTTTAAGCATTCCGGGTCTTTAAAATTCTAACATTTAAGCAAAAGTATAAAATTAAATTGAATACAGGCACTATTGAGGGTAGTAATTTAGTGCCTTAACATAAAAAAAGAAGGCTTATACAAACCTTCTTCATTATTCAATAGTATACTGATTTTTACTCAAACTTCAGGATGAACATAAATGCCCGGGATTGGGCTGTGCTGATTGATTTTGCCCAATATGGCGGAGTGGCCGGATCATCGGATACCATTTCATTGTTCAGGAAGAATGTACCTCTGAAACCCGGTGTAAGTTTGAACCGGTTGAAATAGATCTGAACACCCATTTCTGCAGACCACGCAAAATTATGTGTTGTAGAGCGGAATACACCCTGCAGGTTATCATCACTGTTATTGGCATTGGACTGAAGATTCATGATGTAATTTACCCCTGCAGCGGCATAAGCACGCGTGTTGTACCAGCGGTCGCCGTGCACTTCAATCATTGCAGGGATATCCAGCATCGTTGCTTTAACGTTCCTAACTTTATCTGCTTCAGTAAGTTCTTTTGGAGCGAAAGGAGGATTGGTCAGAGTCCCGGCGGAATATTGGTCATTTGTCTGCGTCTCGAAGCGAAGCTCTCTCTGTATAAACTGCAGTCCCGGCTCCAGTCTTAAATCAAAATGGTCATTCAGGCGCATTTTCCCAATCAGTCCGGCACCAAAACCGTAGCTTGGCTTGGAAGTTACGAGGTTGTGATTTACATCCATCCCATATCTTGGATCCAAAACCAGGCGGTAATCGTACATTGCCCCATTAAGATAAAAGCCCCAACTGAATTTCTGTTGGTCAAAACTCTCCAGTTTATCCATTCGGTTTCTTGTTCGGAACTGTGCATCTGCAAAAGTGGCAAACGCCAACGACGATAGGACCAACGACTTAAATAAAATTCTGTTCATGTGTTATATTAATTTTTTAGAACATCCGGCTACACCGGATATCACTTGGTAGCTTTATAAATGGTGGCAATACCTAAACTAAGTTTCTTAAATTCAACATTCTTAAATCCTGTTTCCAGCAAAATAGTCTTCATTTTCTCACCGTACGGAAAAGCGTTCACCGAATCCGGAAGGTAACTGTAGGCCCTGTGATCTTTAGAGATCAGTTTGCCAATTCTGGGCAGGATATTCCTGAAATAAAACATATAAAAGGGTCCCAGGAAGCCTTCAACCTTAGAAAACTCCAGAATATAGACACTTTGATTCTCCTTCACTACCCTTCTCAGTTCAGCCAGTCCTTTGTTCAGATTTTCAAAATTCCGTACCCCGAATGCAACTGACACGGCATCAAAACTGTTATCTTCAAAAGGAAGGTTCTCTGCATCACCTTTCTGCATAGAAATTCTGCCGTCTAAATTAAGTTTTTTTATTTTAATAAGACCAACATTTAACATTTGCTGAGACAAATCCAGGCCTACCACTTCTGCCTGTGTACCTTTATGTACCGCTATGGCCAGATCGCCGGTGCCGGTGGCCACATCCAGAACTTTTTTCACACCGTCCTTCTTCATCCACTTTACAAGTGTATTTCGCCAGGCAACATCAATCTTCATGGAAAGCACATGGTTCAGCAAATCGTATTTCGGAGCTATGTTATCAAACATATCCTCTACCTCGCTCTTCTTGCTGGCTTCTGAATTATAGGGTTTTATCTGTTCCAAATCTTTAAATTAAAATTGATAGTATTCTTTATAGTAATTCAGGAAATCCTGCTTGCGGAATATTTTGGTCCGCGCTTCCACCTTCTGAATATTCTTTACTACAGGATCGTATTTCTCATCCAGATTATAGTAAAAATCATCGGTATACAAACTGTTGAACAGCTTTGGCTCCCCATGGTAGGCCTTGCCGTCTATCATGGTGGTGCCCAGTGCTGACAGCAGTGAGTCCCGCTTCAGGTCATAACCATAATACTGAGTATTGATATAATAATCCTGATGAGATATATTCAGCAGTCCCCGGACTTTATTAACGGTAAAAGCAGAATCGTACAGCAATGTCCTCTTCTCATCATACACCTTAATACTGTTTTTACCTTTAGGAAGGTCAACTTTTATATACTGTCCGGACGTAATAATCCGCTCACCTTCATTATTTATCCGGAAATAATAAACCTCCGGAGTGGGATTATCAACCAGGAAGTAATTTTTCTTTGCTAGAAAAAGAAAATAGACCCCAAACGCCATTATTACCACCAAAACGGATATTATAAAGCCTCTCAGGCCGGGGTTCTTCAACATAGTTTTTCAGGGATATTTCTGCAAATTTAGTAATATTTTTGGTTCTTCGCTGTAGATTTTAATTCATACATTTGCAGGTATATTTTTATTTAAATGCCGAGTACAATTATAATAGGTTCAGGAAGCTATCTTCCACCAAGAGTAGTAGGTAGAGATCATTTTCTGAACAGTGAATTCTATACCGATGAAGGCCAGCGCATCGATAAACCGAATCCCGAAGTCATAGACAAATTCATTGAAATTACAGAGATTGAAACGCGAAGATATGTGGATGACACGCAGATGAACTCCGACATAGGTCTGGCCGCATCGCAGGAAGCGATCCAGGATGCCGGTATCAATCCCGAAGAATTAGACTATATCATTTACGCGAGCAATTTTGGTGAAGTAAGCGAGAGCACACGCTCCAACTTCATGCCCAATATGGCTGCACGCCTTAAGAATAAGCTTGGGATACGGAACCGCAAGTGCATTACCTATGACATGATTTTCGGCTGTCCGGGCTGGGTGGAAGCTATGATTATGGCCAATCACCTCATTAAAGCCAGGGCAGGAAAAATGATTTTGGTTGTGGGTGCTGAAACACTAAGCCGTGTTACCGATCCTTATGACCGAAACAGCATGATATTCGCAGACGGTGCAGGAGCAGTGGTGGTGAAGGCAACCGACAAAGAAAATGTTGGCATTCTTGAATACAACACAATCTGCGACAACGATGCAGAACTCACCTATCTGGAGAATGCTCCGTCATTAAACAAGGATGCAAACCAGCTACCGCTTTACGTACGTATGCAGGGCAGAAAAATATATGAATATGCATTGAAAAACGTACCTGTAGCCATGAAGTCCACCCTGGACAACGCCGGACTTAATATAGATGATATAGACAAGATCCTGCTGCACCAGGCAAATGCGAAAATGGACCACGCCATCATTGACCGACTTATGAAACTGTACGGCCGTACGGACTATGACCAGATTATTGCGCCCATGACGATCCAGTATCTTGGTAATTCGTCAGTTGCTACGGTGCCTACCATGTTAAACCTTATTATTAAAGGTCAGATGGAAGGTCATACGTTTAAGGAAAAGGGAAATATTCTTCTGGCATCAGTGGGCGCCGGGATGAATATTAACTGTATTGTATACCGATTCCCATAAAAAAAATAACATAATTCATTTTAGGCACAAAATTTTCTGATTTTTGTGCCTTTTAGTTTTTATCAATATGCAAAGAAATTTTCTGATATTCACCGTACTTATATTCTTCCTGGAGTTTTACGTTTTCCAGGCTTTTCGGAACATCTTCGATAAAAGTGCGGCAAAGACAATGTACTGGATCGTAACCATTCTCACCTATGCTACACTCATATACCTTATACTCACCACAAACCGTGCGGACCGTGAACATCACCGCGTTCAGATCATTGTATCTGTCTTCCTGATTTTCGTACTCCCCAAGCTCTTTATCGTAATAATGCTGCTTATAGACGATATCTTGAGGCTGTTTCAGTTTGGTTACCATTATGTGACTTCAGATCCAACGTCTGAATACCCGGGTCGCAGGAAGTTTCTCAGCGTGCTTGGTATGGGTCTTTTCGGCGTGGCTGCAGGACTTTTTACAGACGGAATTATTTTTGGAAAATACCGGCATAAGGCACGAAAAGTAAAACTTAAGATACCCGGATTACCGGCAGCACTGAAAGGTTACCGTATCGTGCAAATTTCTGACCTGCACAGCGGAAGTTTCTTCAACCCCGAAAAATTACGGCCCGCCATTGAACTTATTAACAGTCACCAGCCTAATCTCGTCCTGTTTACCGGGGATATCGTAAATAATTATGCTGAAGAATTTTCACGCTTTATCCCGCTGTTTTCAGAAATTAAAGCGGGAGATGGTAAATTCGCCGTTTTAGGCAATCACGATTATGGAAATTATGGTGAATGGGCGTCCAAAGCAGAACAGGAAGCTAACGTCCCTAAACTCATCAGCCTGCTAAAACAGGCAGGTTTTGAAACCCTGCTGAACGAGCACCGCAAACTTGAAGTTGCCGGCGAAAGCCTTTATGTTATCGGCGTGGAAAACTGGGGCATCAAGCCATTTCCGCAGTATGGCGACCTGAACAAAGCCGCGGCTGGAATTCCACCCGAAGCTGTAAAGGTATTGATGAGTCATGACCCCTCCCACTTTGATGAAGTTGTAAAGAAACATCCATCCAATGTACAACTTACCATGTCCGGTCATACACACGGAATGCAGTTCGGACTGGATCTGAAAAATGTGAAGTGGAGTCCTGTACAGTACCGTTATAAAAAATGGGCAGATTTGTATGAAAGCAACGGAAAGTATCTTTACGTGAACCGGGGATTTGGAGTTATAGCCTATCCGGGAAGAGTGGGAATCCATCCTGAAATTACGGTCTTTGAACTTACATAACATTCCAAATTAAAAGGGAACCACATAAGCGGTTCCCTTAAAATATAACCTTTTCTTACTCTTTGCGTAATAATATTTATAACTAAAGCTAATTCTAGATAATTATTATATTTTACTGATTGTGAATACAATAATACAGCAAAGTTAAATCAATTTCTAACTTCCAAGTTTTACTTTTAGATTCTTGAGCATATCTTTAGTCATGTCTTTTACATCGAAATCATAGGTAAGGCCCCAGTCTTTTTTCGCCACTGTATCATCAATTGATGAAGGCCAGGAATCGGCAATTGCCTGGCGGAAATCGGGCTTATAGTCAATTTCAAAGTCAGGAATTTCTTTCTTAATTTCATCAGCAAGCTCACTGGGAGTAAATGACATTCCGCCCAGATTGTAGGAAGAACGAACCGTCAGACTTTCTTTAGGAGCGGCCATTAGCTGAAGCGTTGCATTTATAGCATCGTCCATATAGAGCATCGGCATTGCAGTATCTGCAGAGATGAAACTGGTGTACTTACCTTTTTCTACTGCTTCGTAAAAGATCTCCACCGCATAATCTGTGGTTCCGCCACCGGCAGGCGTTTTCCAGGAAATGAGTCCCGGATAGCGGATGCTTCTTACATCCACACCATATTTATCAAAATAATATTCACACCACTTCTCACCGGCCATCTTTGAGATTCCATATACAGTGGTTGGGTTGAGCACCACATCCTGCCCTACATTTTCTTTAGGAATTCCCTTACCGAAAACAGCGATCGAGCTTGGCCAAAACACCTTTTTCAGCAAACCTTCCCTTGCAAGTTCGCAGAAGTTAAGCAACGGTTCCACATTCAGCTTCCAGGCAAAAAGCGGCTGCTTTTCCGAGGTGCCGGAAAGCAGTGAAGCCAGATGATACACAGTAGTGATCTCATAATCCTTCACTACCTGCCTTACCAGCTGCGTGTTGGACACGTCCATTCTTTCATAATAACCCGCGGAGGTAAGATTTTTATCGTAACGGTCCAGTCCGGAAGCCACCACATTTTCGGCGCCATGTATTTCCACAAGTCTGTTTGTGAGCTCAGTACCAATTTGCCCAAGGGCACCTGTAATCAGGATTTTTTCCGTGTAGGACTCCATGTGTAGTATTTAGAATTAGATTCCCGCAAATTTAGAAAATTTGATACGTTAATAAAAGTATTCTTTACTTTTGATAAAACTTCCTGAGATGAAAAATTGGTTCTTCTTTCTATTACTTTGGCCCTTTGTCGCCTGTTCGCAGTTCACCGAAATTAAAATTATAAAGGAAGTCCGTGCCAAAGATAAGGGCTTGGTTGTGAGTGCCCACCCGCTGGCAAGCGAAGTTGGTGCCCAAATTTTGCGGCGCGGGGGCAACGCTTTTGATGCAGCCATTGCCACTCAATTTGCGCTGGCAGTGGTATATCCGCAGGCTGGAAACCTGGGTGGAGGCGGTTTTCTGGTCGCAACTAAAACAAATGGCGAAAAATTCACTCTCGATTACCGCGAAACTGCACCGTCAAAAGCTTCACGGGATATGTATCTCGACCAAAAAGGTAATGCAGATACCGACCTTTCGCAAAACGGCAGGCTTGCTGTAGGCGTTCCCGGCTCGGTAGCCGGATTTTTTGCCACGCTGAAGCATTGCAGACTGCCAATGGAGGTCCTGATCCAACCAGCGGTTGAACTGGCTGAGAAAGGTTTTGCGCTAACTGAACGTGAAGCTGCACTGCTAAACAGGGAGATACCCTCTTTTGACAGGCACAATAAGATGCCCACGGTCTTTCAGAAAAAGAAAAAATGGCAGAAGGGAGATATTCTGATACAGAAGGACCTGGCTAAAACCCTCAGCCGTATCCAAAAAGAGGGTGCAAAAGGGTTTTATGAAGGTGAGACCGCGCGTCTTATTATTGCCGAAATGAAACGGGGCAACGGCATTATTGAGTTGGAAGATCTACAGAATTATAAAGTTGCTGAAAGGCAACCCATCCTCTTCATCTATAAAGGAAATGAAATTGTATCCATGCCTTTGCCTTCCAGCGGCGGGATATTGCTGGCACAAATGCTGAAAATGTCAGCTTATGAAAATCTCGAAAAGTATGAGCATAACTCACCTGAAGCGGTACAGATCATGGTGGAAGCAGAGCGAAGAGCTTTTGCAGACCGGGCGGAATTTATGGGTGATACGGATTTCATTAAAGACAAAACCCAGATGCTGATTTCTGATGAATATCTTAAAAAACGCTGGGAAAATTTTGACAGAAATCTCGCAACTCCAAGTGCTTCGGTGGGCAATATCGTAAGTCAGCCGGAAGAATCTATGGAGACTACTCATATTTCAATTTTGGACCGGGAAGGTAATGCGGTAGCCGTAACCACCACGCTGAACGGACTGTATGGCAGCAAGGTTGTTGTTACGGGCGCGGGGTTCTTCCTCAATAATGAAATGGATGATTTTTCCATAAAACCGGGGGTTCCCAATATGTTTGGCGCGGTAGGCGGCGAGGCCAATTCTATACAGCCAGGTAAAAGGATGCTGAGCTCAATGACTCCCACAATTGTTTTGAAAAACGGCAAACCGTTTATCATAGTCGGGACTCCGGGCGGCACTACCATTCCAACCTCTGTCTTTCAGTCCATCGTAAATACTGTGGATTTCCGGTTAAGTCCTTCAGAAAGTGTAAATTCGCCAAAGTTCCACCACCAGTGGCTTCCTGAGGGCATTTTAGTTGAGAGCAGTTTTCCTGAAGAGACCATCAAAATATTGAAAAAGAAAAACTACCAATTTGTAAAAGTGGATCAGATAGGTCGGACGGAAATGATTGTAATTGACGAAGACGGCAACGCAACGGCGGTTGCTGACGGGCGCGGAGATGATTCTGTAGGAATAGAATAGTAAATTATGGAGAAAGAAAATAAAAATTTTATAAGAGAGAAAGTGCTTGCGTATAAACCGGATTTTGATTTAGAAATTTTGGAAGCTGGCCTGGAAGAATTTCAGGTCGAATATTATACACCAGGTGAATACATTTTACGGGCAGGTGAAGTTTGTAAACGGATTTTCATGGTTGAAGATTCAATAACACGCTGCTATTTTGTTGATAAGGACGCTGAAGAAAAAACCATCTGGCTTGAACAGAAAAGTTCAGTTATAACTGAATTTGAAAGTTTTAGCTCTCAAACCACCAGTAAATGCAATATTTACTGTTACGAAGATTCTAAAGTCTATTCCATAGAAAGACAAAATTTAATGAAACTTTACGCCAAATATCACGATTGGGCCTTGTTTGGACTCCTTGTAATGGAGGAGCATTACGTTAATTTATTAAAATTTGGCAATACGCTGAGTTTCAATACTGCAAGCGAGAATTATGATTTGATAGAAAATCATTTTTCTCATTATTTAGACGTCGTGCCGCTGAAACATCTTGCATCCTGGCTTAATATTTCTCCTGTCCATCTTTCCCGAATCCGCAAAGAAAGAGGGAATTATATTAAAATTAACAAATGTTAAGCAACGTTTGCTAAGAGTGCAATATATTTGTAAAGATTCAAGAACACAAATGATGAGAATCGGCCTCTAAATTTCTTGCCTTTGTTGTACTAATTGAGGTTTCGGTTAAATAATTTGTCATAAAATTTTTATTCAACCGAAACTGGTGCAGCAATGGGCAAGTTTTTATTGTGCGGTACAGACTATTCCTTCCCAGCCAATTTCTTCAGCATCCCATTAAAAATAAGACCATGAAACGGCAGCACTGCATACCAGTACAACCTGCCGGAAAGACCCAAAGGCCTGAAAGTCGCCTCCTGATGCAGGATTCCGTCTTTTATCCTGAACTCAAGCCAGGCCTCGCCCGGAAGTTTCATTTCGGCAAAAAGCAACAGCCTTTTTTCCCGTTTATCGGCGTATAGTACACGCCAGAAGTCTACCGAATCGCCGGCTTCCAGATCATTCAGGTTTCGCCGGCCACGGTGAAGACCAACGCCGCCGAAGATCTTATCAAGAAAGCCCCTGATTCGCCACAGGAAATCGGCGTAATACCAACCGGTTTTACCACCTATGCTGAAAATGCGCTCCAAGGCAGCGTTTTCATCATCAACATCTTTTGACCTGAAATCTTTAAAACAGCCTTTTGAGGGTACTTCAAGATATTGCCACACATTACGCGCATGAAACGGTCCGCTGAAAGAGTCGTACCAACTGGACAGCACATCATTCTGTTTTATTTTGTCAAAAGCCATTTCAATAGCCTCGCGGTAATTGAACAGTTTAATACCCAGATCCTCAGCGAGCGTATTTTTATTGGCGATTACATTGATTTTCATACTGTCTACCAGGTTTTTCGCCAAAGGATAACTCGTACTAGTAATAAAATAGAGCCAGTAGGAAGACAGTTTTGGTGTCATAACCGGAACCATAAAAATTCTCCTTGTCAGACAACGGACGCTGGCGTACTGCAGCAGCATCTGTTTATACGTTAATATATCCGTACCCGCTATGTCGTAATTTTTATTGAAGGTAAAATCTTTGCCAAGTACACCTACCAGAAACTGGATCACATTTCGGATTGCAATAGGTTGGCATTTCGTGTTGAGCCATCTTGGAGCGATCATTACCGGCAGTTTTTCCACCAGGTCGCGTACGATTTCAAAAGAAGCACTGCCTGAGCCTACAATGATTCCGGCACGCAGACTTGTAAGGGCATATTTTTCACTTTTCAGTGACTCTTCTACCCTTTTGCGCGACTCCAAATGCCTGGACAGCTTTTCCTCGTTTACAATACCTGTTAGAAAAATGACCTGCTTAACCTGGGTGCGTTCCATAGCTTCCCGGAAATTATCGGAGGACTGCAGCTCCTTCTTTGCAAAGTCGCCATCGCCGGACGACATGGAATGTACAAGGTAGTAGGCCGCTTCTACATCCACAGGAACAGTGTCCAGAGTTAAGGGATCCAAAAAGTCATTTTCAACGATTTCCAGACGTTCCAGATGATTTTCGTAAAGACGTGTACCAAATCTTCGCCGGTCCCGAACTGAACATACCACAGTATGGCCCTCCTCCAAAAGCTGAATCAGTAAGCGTTTGCCAATATAACCAGTGGCACCGGTGAGAAAAATTTTCATTATGGGAATAGTTTCTGCAATATCTTATAGCGGCTTTCAAAAATGAAAACCACTCGGTCTTTAACCAGCTTACCTGCAAGTATATCGCCAATAATTCCAAAAGGCATCTTAAAGTTAACAATATCCTGCATCAGTACGCCGTCAGCTGTTTCTGAAAAGTGGTGCTCATGATGCCACATTGCGTACGGCCCGAAGCGCTGCTCATCTACAAAAAACTTTTTGGGCACAAAATGCGTAATCTCAGTAATCCAGTTGCTTTTGATTAAAGGAAGGATTCCGATTGCATAAGTGATAATCTGCCCCTGATACGTGTGCGGTCCCGGTTTGTTGGTAATACTGAAGTTCATTTCGGCCGGTGTGATCCTGTCCAGATTGCCGGGAACAGTGAAAAACTCCCACGCCTCATCCAGTGATATGGGCAGCGTCTGCTCGGATGTAAGCGTGTAAATTCCGGACTGCTTTACTATTTTAAGATTCATTTTATCATTGTTAAAGGCTTCTGCCATTTTATTTTAAGATATTCGAACACCAACACAATACCGTACAGGAGTGCAAAGCAATAAAAACTGTCTTCCAAAGGCATTGTTCCCACACGTATTCCCAGATTTTCGGTATCATCATAAAACACCACGGGCTTAGCTGAATAATTGCCGGTAAGGGCATTATTAACAAAATAAAAAGGGAGGTAAATAAGGACGAAACTTAAATAAAAACGGGATGCATGTTTCCACTTAAAAATAATCTGCAGCAGCAGGAGCAGCGCAAAAAGCCCGAACGCCGTAAACGTATAGATTTTATCTGTGTTCACTGCCGCGACACTCAGACTCAATACAAAGAGGAACAGCGAAATATAATGGGTTGCTGCTGTGCTTAATTTCAGTTTCGGAAAAAAATACTCCAAAGCATAATGGATGAATACGCTGGCATAGGGAATAAGGAGGAAGAACAGGTATTCTTCCAGCGGCATTCCCACAATGCGGACTCCAATGAGGTATTCATCATTGAAACCCCAGACTCCCATATGTGTAAACCAGATATCCCAGGCAATAAAGAACAGGCCGACGATTAAAATAGCCGAAAAAAATGGCTTCCAGTACCGGATAAAATGCATTCTCTTACGTTCAAAACTAAAAAGAAATGGAATACAGAAGCTCAGAATATCAAGTAACAGGTAGTAATATTGCTGCAAGACAGATGATTATTTGATTGATGATTTAGCCTCCCGGAAATACCGGAGCGGCACGAACAGCATACCGAAGCATTCGCCCTCTTCCTTTCCCAGATGCTTATGGTGAATTTTATGTGCTTTCCTAAGAGCCCGGAAATACCAGTTGTTGGTATTGTCGAACCACTTAAAGCGGCGGTGAATAAGCACGTCATGTACCAGGAAATAGCACATGCCATACAGAAATACGCCCAGACCTACGAAAAACATCCAGTTGAGTCCGTACCAGGTTCCGAAAAAACACAGAAGGATACACGGGACCGCGAAAACGACGAAAAAGAAATCATTTTTCTCGAAGACGTGTGGATATCCCGGCTGGTGATGATCTTCGTGAAAGTACCAACCTAGGCCGTGCATCACGTATTTGTGGGTAAGCCATGTAATGCCTTCCATGCCAACAAACACTCCAAGGGTAATTACTATATAGATTGCTGCTTCCATTGTTTTACATCTTAAAATAGGAATTAATTTTCCTGATAAGGTAAGGATCAGAAGAACGTTTAACCTCCATCAGAATAAATTTTCTGTCAGCCACCAGGTCATCTTTATATCCAAGAACAGCTGGTGCCTGGTCCTGACACATATAACGCATCAGCCGGATTTCCAGATTTTTCGGGTCTTTCATTACTGCTTCGCTCATGGCTTTACGTCCTTTGTTGAAGTAGGAGTATTGAGTAATCGGGTTAGACGAATGTTTGGCCATCAGAAAATTTCCCAGCGCAAAGAAGGCCAGCGAAATAGGTTTACCTCCGGCGTCGTAGCTCTTTCGCGAATCTTCAAAAAGTGTTTTCGACACCGCCGCCGAATGCTCGCCCTGCTGCATGAGCTTGCGGA
>CAYXUO010000016.1:12653-23735 GCA_964468335.1 uncultured Chryseobacterium sp.
GAATCGATTCACATCCTGAGCGCCTACTGCAGCAAAAATGCAAAAAAGTGATATTGTAAATAATCTCTTCATCAATTAAACCAAATTTAAATTTTTGCTTAGCATCATTTCGCCAAAGAGGTAAATCTTTCGCGCATTGGACACCCTGATTCTTTTAGTGAGTAACATGTCAGGCTCCGTATTCCGTATTTTCCTGAACAGGTTCATATAATATTTGTAAGCCATGAAAACCGCAATCCTGCTGGAAATAGGCAGCATTTTTATCCCCACAAAGGCATGTGCGAAATCTTTTGCAATATCTGCCTCAATCTTATTTTTATCGGTAAGGCTGAATTTACGGAAATCCACTTCAGGAAAATAGGTTCGGTTAAGGTCATTGTAATCTGCTGCAATATCACGCAGAAAATTGATTTTCTGAAAGGCCGCGCCTAAACTCTGCGCATAAGGTTTCATTTTTTCATACTCTTGATCGTCACCATCCACAAAAACCTTCAGACACATGAGACCCACTACTTCCGCACTGCCATAAATGTACTCATTGTATTTGGAATCATTAAAATCACGGATTTCGCCCAGATCCATACGCATCGAGTCTAAAAACGAGTCGACCAGATGCTGCGGAATGTTTTTTTCCTGCTGCGTGCGGCAGAAGGAATGCAGAATGGGATTCAGTGAAATTCCATTATTCACTGCGCTGCGGTAGCTGTTTTCAAACTCGTCCAGAAGCCGTGCCTTGTCGTAGCCGTGAAAGGTATCCACAATCTCATCAGCAAATCTTACGAAACAATAGATATTGTAAATATGATGCCTGATCTCCGGTTTGAAGAGCGTGGAAGCCCTTGCAAATGAGGTGCTGTATCTCTCTGTGACCATTTTAGAAGAAAGGCCACAGACGGTGTGAAAAATGTCTAGATTATTCATGATGTGCTTTTGGTGATTTGGTATTTCTGGTCCTTTGGATATATTCTGCTACAACCTTCCCCGATATTAACGCGGGCGGAACTCCAGGTCCGGGAACCGTAAGTTGACCGGTGTAAAAAAGATTGCTCAGTTTCCTGTTATCAATGCGTGGCCGCAAAACCGAAGTCTGAAACAACGTGTTGGCTAATCCGTAGGCGTTACCCCGGCAGGAGTGATAGCGGTCTTTAAAGTCCTGTACGCCAAAGCTCTTCTTATAAACAATTGCGTCTCGCAGGTCTTCGCCGGTATTTATTCTAATGCGCTCCATAATAAGGTCAAAGTAGCGGTCATGTACTTCCTGAGAATCCTGAAGATCTACGGCAACAGGGATCAGGAAAAAACCAACTTCACAGCCTTCCGGACAAAGGGTATCATCCGACTTGCTGGAGAAATTTGCATAAAACAGCGGTTTCTTCGGCAATGTAGCTGTGTCATAAATTTCGCGTGCATGGTCTTCAAAATCCGTGTCGAAAAAAAGGTTATGGTGCTGCAGTTCGGGCACTTTGCGGTTGAAACCGACATAATACAGAAAGGAGGACGGTGCAAACGTTTTCTTCTGCCAGTACGGTTCCGTATAATTTCTCAGGCTTTTCTCTATGAGCGTTTCAGTATGGGCATAATCGGCACCTGAAATAATTACATCTGCTTCAAAGATTCCGCTTTTCGTGGTTACAGATTTTGCCTTATTATCTTCGCAATCAATTGATATCACCTCTTCATTCACCATAAAATTAACACCCAGTTCAGTGGCCAGTTTGTGGATACCCTTTGCGACCGCGTTAAAACCACCTGTAGGGTACCAGGTCCCCATACCGAAGTCGGCATGATTCATAAAACTGTAAAATGCTGGTGTATCGGACGGCTTGGCCCCCAGGAAAAGTACCGGGAACTCCAAGATGCTGCGCAACCTGGGACTTTTGATATTGCGGCGTACTGTTTGCGAAATGTTCTGAAAAAATAAAGGAAGGCGGGAGGCTGTATCGAGACTTACAAGCTCAAGCAGCGACTTCCCCGGGTTATATACCAGATCCGTCATTGCAATTTTGTAGTTGCTCTGTGCCTTTTCCATAAATTCCCGCAGATGCACACCACTGCCCGGCTCAGTTTTTTCGAAGGTCTCTATTATACTTTGGGGATTATCTGCAATATCAATATAATCATCCTGGCCAAAATAGACGCGGTACGCTGGTGACAATTTCTGAAGGGTATAGTAATCTGAAACCTTACGGTTAAAATCGGCAAAAAATCTTTCAAAGATGTCCGGCATCCAGTACCAGCTGGGACCCATATCAAAGCGGAAATCACCTGCTTCAAGTAAGGAAGCACGTCCGCCGATCTGTTCATTCTTTTCCAGCACAGTGACGCTGTAACCCGCCTGCGCCATGTAGCAGGCACAGGAAAGTGAGGAAAAACCGGAACCGATAACTATAACTTTTTTCATTGCTGATTAGCTTAGTACAAAAATATACTTTTAAAATATAATTAGAAATATTTTTTCCTATCTTTACTATAAGTATTTTCAATAATAAATATATAACTTTTTAAGCATCTGATTTGCAACTAATAAGGGATGAAAAAGATAATTAGTAGACATTTAATTTCCCGTTTTGGCATAAAGACGCATTCTGAGTATCTTTGCAAAATAATAATACGCCATTGGAGAGCCTAAATTTTGATTATACAAAGAGAAACCTCAGCACCAAGTAAATACTCATGGAACTTCACCTTATCATTGAAATTCTGACAGAGTTGGACGAATTTCAAAAGATTCATCCCAACAGTCATAACAGTCTGGAAGATTTCCGGGTGCACCTTAACCAACGTGCTTATCAAAAAGAAAATCCAAGAAACCTTACGGACAAGTTTGACCTGGATGTGTATGACCTGGAAAATGAGATTGCCAAACAGGTAATTATGCTGGGGCGTTATTCTAAACAGCTCATCCGGAAATCACTGGAAAACCATTCTTCACTTGTGAATGAAGATTTTACCTATCTGTTCCGTATGATGGATTACGATAGCCTTACCAAAATGCAGCTTATTGAAAAAAATGCCCATGAAAAGCAGACCGGCATTGAAATCATTAAGCGCCTGGTAAAAAATGGCCTGTTTGCCGAAAGTCCTGATGAGAATGATAAACGAAGTACCCGAATTTCTGTTACAGAAAAGGGAAGGCAGGTCTTTATGGAGTCCATGCAGGATATTACCAAAGTCTCGAAGATCATGTGCGGCCGTCTGAACCAAAAAGAAAAGGAAAACCTGCTTTCGTCACTGAAAAAGCTGAATACTTTTCATCATACGGTGTACTCCAACTTTAAAAATGAGGATACGGATGAAATCCTGAAACTGCTGTAATCACTACACGCGGGCAAAAGAAAACCTTAAACCACAATCTTCAAACTTTTTGGCAGTATTTTAATATGAACTGGAGATTTCAGGTTCACACCCTCGCCGTCCAGGTGCCATACATCTGTATCCACCTCAAAACGGATTTCCGGCACTGAAAGATATTTTATATATTGATTTGGAATCAGTCTTTTGGTAAACATCCTGTACGCAAACTGCGGCGCGTGCACGAAAGGGAATTTCCTGACCAGCGCTATTTCCAGTAAGCCGTCGCTGTAACTGGCATGAGGTGCGATAAATGCATCATTGCCAAACTGTCGCGTATTGGCCACATTGATCATTAGGTACTGCCCGTTATGCTCGCTATAGTTCTCTTCGAACCATACTGTGACAGGCTCGTATGTCCGGTATTTGGATACCGAAGTCCGGATATAGTTTGCAAATCCCCTGGTTGTTTTTTCAAATGCCTGAATGACCGCGCCGTCAAAACCTGTTCCGGATACATTAACTGAAAATCTTCCGTTTACCGTGAATGTGTCTACCTCTTTAAATTTACCTCTTCTGATTTTTTCGAGCAGGTGACTGAGGTTTCTTGAAAATTTCATCTCCCTTGAGAAGCCGTTGCCTGAGCCGGCAGGAATTACCGCAAGTAACTTTTTCGTATTAATAAGACTGGAGGCTACACTTGAAATGGTCCCGTCGCCGCCAACGGCCACAAAGACATCTACATCGTCAAAATGATCTAAAATAAAATCGTGTGTTGTCTGTACGGACAGTGAAACATGGTATAGCGGATCAGAAACCTTGCTCCTAAGCTCGCGGAGAAAGTTATCCGCACTGTTTTTTGCGGAATTGGGATTGATGATAAATGCAGCATGCAACATAGAAGCAAAAGTAGCGAAACAAATGCAGAAAGCAAGCTATTGCATACCCATCCGCGCTTTAAAATCAGGCTTCAGCGCTGCGGAAATCTTTGTTAAAGGAATGGATATGTGAATGATTCCTGCTGCATAAGGAGCAATTTCATACTGTCCGTATACAAATGTGAGCGCGCGGTTATCGACAAAGAAGTTAGGAGAAAAAGTTAATGTGGAGGAGTCAAAAAGCTCACCTTTTTTAGTTCCTGCAGCCTCAAGCAGCAGCCTGTTCCAAGGGACAGCCTTTACATCGACAATGTGATGCAGTCCCATATTTTCCTGCTTCATAAGATCTACTGTCTGGTAGTTCTCAAATGCGTAGCCATGAGCACCGCCCGTATAACCATAACCTGTGTGCTGAACAGTTAAGTAGCCATTGGCATTACTGAATATTTTCATAGCAGAATGCTGGTCCCATTTCTGAGGGCGTTCCGGCATGAAATCCCGGTAGTCATTTTTCGAATCTTCAAAGTACTTCTCCATGCGTGCTGTGGCAGATTTCTGTACGGCAGGTCCGGAGTAGTCAGACAGCACTTTTCCGTCATTAAAGAGAACATTGGAGTACAGACTGTCTAAAAGCTTTTTATTAACACCATTAAAAACCAGCAGTTTCTGGCTGTATTCCAACGTGAGCGTGGGAGATATCACTACCGAATCTGCAACAGAAAGTGAATCTGCAGAAAATGCAGCCGGTTTTTTCAGGTTTGCATCACCGGTACTGACAGAAACATTCGCATCGGTTTTATTTGAGGTCTCTTTAGTACAAGCCACAGAAAGTAATCCAGCTACAGCCAGTGCTGAAAATAATTGTCTCATTGTAATCATTTGAACCGTAAAAGCAAAAAACCGTCCAAGAGGACGGTTTTGCATATTGTGTTGGTTGTAATTTACACGTCAATTCGTGCATACTTTGCGTTCTTTTCAATGAAATCCCTTCTTGGTGGGACCTCATCACCCATCAGCATGGAGAAAATACGGTCGGCCTCGCCGGCATTATCAATGGTTACCTGTTTCATGGTACGGTGTTCAGGATTCATTGTGGTTTCCCAAAGTTGTTCGGCGTTCATCTCACCGAGACCTTTGTAACGCTGAACGTCCACCCCTTTACCGTCAGGCGCCATTTCAAGAGTATACTCTTCACGCTCTTTTTCGTTCCAGGCATAGATCTTCTTGTTACCTTTCTTCAGCAGATATAACGGTGGTGATGCGATATATACGTAGCCCTGCTCAATGAGTTCCTTCATATAGCGGAAGAAGAACGTAAGAATAAGAGTGGAGATGTGCGAACCATCCACATCGGCATCGGTCATAATCACTACTTTGTGATACCTCAGTTTAGCCAGATTGAGTGCCTTGCTGTCCTCTTCGGTACCCACAGATACTCCTAAGGCAGTATAAATGTTTTTTATCTCCTCATTATCATACACTTTATGAATCATGGATTTCTCCACATTCAGAATCTTACCGCGTAATGGTAAGATAGCCTGGAAATGACGGTCACGACCCTGCTTGGCAGTTCCACCTGCGGAATCTCCCTCCACCAGGTAAATTTCGGAAATCGCAGGATCTTTGGAAGAACAATCTGCAAGTTTTCCAGGTAGTCCTGCACCACCCATCGGTGATTTTCTCTGCACCATTTCACGTGCTTTCTTCGCTGCCTGTCTGGCTTTGGCTGCCAGGACAACTTTCTGTACGATCAGTTTTGCCTCGTTTGGATGCTCCTCCAGGAAGTTAGTAAGCATCTCGCCCACAATCTTATCTACAGCTCCAGCAACCTCGGAGTTACCGAGTTTGGTCTTGGTCTGACCCTCAAACTGAGGCTCCATCACCTTAACCGAAATAATGGCCGTAAGTCCTTCGCGGAAGTCATCGCCGGTTACTTCTACCTTTTCCTTGGCAGGAATACCAAGCTCATCTGCAAATTTCTTCAGCGTTCTGGTAAGTGCGCGTCTGAAACCCGTCAGGTGAGTACCACCCTCGTGCGTATTGATATTATTTACATAGGAATGCAGGTTTTCGTTGAATGACGTGTTATAACGCATAGCAACCTCAACAGGAATATCATCCCTTTCGCCTTCCATGAATATAACGTTATCCATAATGGCTTCACGGTTCCCGTCGATGAACTCAACAAATTCCTTAAGACCACCATCGGAGAAAAATCTTTCATGCTGAAGCGACCCGTCCTCATTCTTTACCCTTTCGTCTGTAAGTGTAATGGTGATTCCGCGGTTCAAAAATGCCAGCTCACGTAAACGGGTTGCCAGCGTATCATAATTGAACACGATTTCCTGAAAAATCGTATCATCAGGTTCGAAGAAAACCTCAGTTCCTCTCTCAGTTGTGGTCCCTATTTCTTTAACAGGGGCCAGTGCGGCACCGCGTGAATATTTTTGCTGATATACTTTTCCGTCGCGGTTTACGGTAGCAATCAGAGAAACGGAAAGTGCATTTACTACAGAAACCCCTACTCCATGCAGTCCACCGGAAACCTTGTACGAATCTTTGTCAAACTTACCACCCGCACCAATCTTAGTCATAACCACTTCCAAAGCCGATTTCTGCTCTTTTTCGTGCAAATCAACCGGAATTCCGCGGCCGTTATCTTTTACAGAAATCGATTCACCTTCATGAATAATCACGGAAATGGTATCACAGTGTCCGGCCAGCGCCTCATCTATGGAATTGTCCACAACTTCGTAAACCAAATGATGCAAACCTCTTAATCCTACATCACCGATGTACATAGACGGTCTCATCCGCACGTGTTCCATACCCTCAAGGGCCTGAATACTGCTAGCTGTATATTGTTTCTGACTCATAATGCTTTATAATCGCTGCTGAATAATCGCGCAGCAAAATTAATTAATATGTATTTTAATGATTGTTTTTGCGGTTTGCAAAGACTTACAAATATCGCGATTTTTAGCCGGATATAAAAGTTAAAAAGTGTTATTTAAAACGATATAAAAATCATTAAAAATCACGCTTATTCTAACATACGTTTATCGATTTACATCAAACAATAATAACGGACCCAAGCCCGTTATTATTTGTATAAATTTTTTCTAAAGTGACTGAATCAGGATAGAATCAGCGGACTTCTCTATCTTAACCATTTCGAATTTTGTCAGGTTTTTAGTGGCCTTATCCCACTTTTTGCCGGACAGCTGTGCACGTTCCTTTACCTCAGAAAGTTCCATAGGTTCTTCCTGTGAATTCAAGATCTCCAGAATCACCTTTTCATCCTCGCCTAACTCAACTTGCGGAACTGTTTTTTCCGGCTTCATTTGCGGGAAGAACAGGACCTCCTGAATAGAAGCATTATTGGTAAGGAACATAATTAGCCTGTCCATTCCGATTCCCAGACCTGACGTAGGCGGCATTCCGTATTCCAATGCGCGCAGGAAATCATTATCAATGAACATGGCCTCGTCATCTCCTCTTTCGGACAGGGCGAGCTGAGACTCAAAACGTTCGCGCTGGTCTATTGGGTCATTAAGTTCCGAATAGGCATTGGCCACCTCTTTTCCGCAGATCATCAGTTCAAAACGCTCGGTCAGACCTTCTTTACTGCGGTGTTTTTTTGTCAAAGGAGACATTTCCACAGGATAATCGGTGATGAAGGTAGGCTGGATGAAGTTACCTTCACACTTCTCGCCAAAAATCTCATCGATGAGTTTTCCTTTGCCCATTGTTTCATTAACTTCAATACCAATCGATGTAGCAAAATCATAAAGCTCCTTTTCAGATTTACCCGTGATATCAAAACCGGTAAACTTCTGGATGGCCTCCGTCATGGACACCCGTGGATATGGAGCTTTAAAATCGATCTGGTTTTCGCCGAATGTAGCCGTAGTGGTACCGTTAACCTGAACTGCACAGAATTCCAGAAGCTTCTCAGTAAAGTCCATCATCCAGTTGTAGTCTTTATAGGCTACATAGATTTCCATAGCCGTAAATTCCGGATTATGGGTACGGTCCATACCTTCATTCCTGAAGTTTTTTGAAAACTCATACACCCCGTCGAATCCACCAACAATCAGTCTTTTAAGGTAAAGTTCATTGGCAATTCTTAAATACAGCGGGATATCCAGCGCGTTGTGATGCGTAATAAACGGTCTTGCGGCAGCACCACCGGGAATTGACTGCAGGATTGGCGTTTCCACCTCAAAATATCCGGCCTCATTGAAAAAGCTGCGCATGGCGTTGAAAAGCTTGGTACGCTTTACAAAAATCTCCTTCACCTGAGGATTCACGACTAAATCCACATAACGCTGTCTGTAGCGCAGTTCCGCATCATTAAATGCATCATGAACGACTCCGTTTTCGTCGGTACGGGGTTGTGGCAGCGGACGAAGGGATTTCGTCAGAATCTTGAAGTTCTTCACCATAACCGTTTTCTCACCCACCTGCGTATTGAAAAGTTCACCTTCGATACCTATAATATCACCGATATCCAAAAGATGTTTATATACTTCATTATACAGGGTTTTATCTTCGCCTGTACAAATTTCGTCTCTGTTAAAGTAGACCTGAATCCGGCCCTCAGAATCCTGAAGTTCAGCAAAACTTGCCTTACCCTGAATCCTTCTGCTCATCAGCCGGCCGGCAATCTGCACCTGTTTACCTTCAGAGAAATCTTCCTTTATACTTTTGGTAGTCGCTGAGATTTTATACTCCTCCGCCGGAAAAGCGTCGATCCCCATTTTATTCAGGGTTGCGAGCTTTTCTCTTCTGATGATTTCCTGTTCTGATAACTGCATGTTTGCTTGCTTTTTAAGTGTGCAAATTTAGTTAAATTTCTGCAGTAATCGGAACAGCCGGGCATAAAAAAAGCAGCCTTGCGGGCTGCTGAATATTGCTTAGCTAAGGTCTAATTTACCCGCAGACTCATTATATATTCCACCATCTTCTTTGCATTATCACGGCTCATTCCGGGATGGGCAGACATTGGGACACTACCCCACACACCGCTGCCGCCATCAATTATTTTGCCGGCAAGCAGTTCAAGGTTTTGCGGATTATTATCATAACGCCCTGCAATCTCCAGGTAGGAAGGACCAATCAGTTTATCGTCTGTTTTATGGCAGGTCATACAGTCGGTTCCCTCTATAAGCGATTTACCTTCTGCAATTCTGGCCGCAGGGTCTTCCGGTGCAGCTTCCTGTACTTTCTCCGGCGTGGACGCAGGTGGGGCGTTAAAATCGGGCACCGAAGAGGTTTCCTGCTTACCGCATGAAGTCATCAGCAGACCTGCAGCTATACAGGCCATAAAGAATTTATTCATTTCCGGACGGCTTGGATTTATCTGTCGCACCTGTAGAAGTAGTTCCGGCTGGATATGGCTTTATGGTATCGCCACTGGCGTTAGGTCCCGCACCTTCAAACGTGGATGTTGCGGTAGGTTCACTGATGGTTTGGGTAGTATCCATTTCAGAAACTTCCGGCTCGGCAAGCATGGTGTTACTGTCCTTTTGATAAGTTTCATCTTTTTTACTGCAGCTTGCCGCGACAAGTGCAACTGCGAATGTTAAAGTAAGTAGCTTTTTCATAATGTTCAAATTTTAACAAAAATAAGACTTTAGGTTTTAAATTGGGACCGAACTAAGAAAAGTGGTAATAAATAATGTCTTATTTTTAATTGTTATAATTATAAATATATCAGGGTCAACAATTTAGACAAAATGCTTCGTACCTTTGATTCGTGAAACGGCTGACCGTCTTTTTATTTCTTACAATTTACCTTCTCTCATTTACGGAGGTACAGCAAATAATGAAATTCCCCAACCTTGTTTCGCATTTTCTGGCGCATAAAATCAACAACAGCAATACGACCGTATTTTCCTTTTTAAAGATGCATTATGTTGATGAGCAGACTGTGGATGCTGATTACGACCAGGATATGAAACTGCCTTTCAAAACTCACGAGACAAATTCAGTAGTCGTGAATCCACTTACCATCCCGGGAGATTTTACATTTTCGCTGTTAAGTCCTGCCATATTCAGGGAGCGAAAAGGTATTCTGTCCCGTAGTTTCATTTATGCTTCCAATACGCTGAACAGCATTTTCCGCCCACCGATTTTTGTTTAAATAATCAGCAGAAGAAACCTTTTCCATTAGTCAATAGAAGGGGGTTTCGCATTTCTCCATTACTTAAACTTTAAATCAGTCAAAATGAACAATACACATCTCCATTTGGTGGTGAACCATCTGCCAATTATATTTCCTGTTGTAGGAATAATTCTTCTTGTCATCGGTATTTTCACTAAAACCGAAGTTTCCAAACGGAATGCTTATATCACTTTTATTTTAGGTGCTCTTGCATCAATAGCTGCCATGGCTACGGGTGAAGGTGCCGAAGACGGTGTAGAAAACCTTCCGGGCGTTGCCGAAAGCCTTATTGAAACCCATGAAGAAGCAGCTGAACTTTTTGCAGGTCTGTCTTATATCTTAGGTGGAATAAGCACAGTAGCGCTTTTTGCGAGCTTCAGGAACTATACTTTTTATAAAATAATGCCTTTTACTGTAGGTTTATTTGCCCTCGCGACATTGTTTTTCGCTCAGAAAGCCGGCACAACCGGTGGCGAAATCCGTCATACGGAAATCAGGAGCAAAACTGCAAGTCAAAACTCCGGAGGAAACGCATTGGAAACGGAAGACAATCATGATGATGATTAATGTCATTTTAAAGCATTTGAATATCCTAAGATTCTTAAAATGAGCTTATTGGTTCGTAAATTTACTTAGGTGATTATTAATTTTTAAAGTGAAAAAATGCTAGACAGAATCATCAATTTTTCCATAAAAAATAAGCTGATCATCCTCCTTATGACGCTCGGCTGGATTATTTATGGA
>CAYXUO010000017.1:0-23255 GCA_964468335.1 uncultured Chryseobacterium sp.
GGCAGTTTTGCCACTGCAATTGTGAAGATGTTGGTGGAGAACTGTAATGTGGTGCACTGGTGTGTACGTAATGAATTTGTATAGGGAGCTATAGAGCTGCGCGGCCACAATCCAACTTATCTTACTTCAGTTAGTTTCGATGTTAATAAACTGAAAATCACTACCGATATTAATGAGCTGGTGAGTGCCTGTGACATTATTGTACTGGCCACTCCTTCCATCTATCTTTCTGATGCGATGGACAGGATGAATGTAGAATACACCGATAAGATATTTGTCTCGGCGATCAAAGGTATTGTCCCCAAGGTGAATGATGTGGTGGCTCATTACCTGAGACAGGAATTTAATATTGGCTTCCGTAATCAGGCGGTGCTGGCTGGTCCCTGTCATGCCGAGGAAGTAGGGATGGAAAGACTATCCTATCTGACCATTGCCACTGTGGAAGATGAGGTTTCGGCAAAACTGAACAGCGTTTTTGCTTCGTCATTCATTAAAGTTACCTCAAGCAGGGATGTCCTGGGTAACGAGTACAGCGCAATTCTGAAAAATATTTATGCAGTGGGTGCCGGTATTGCCAGTGGTCTGGGCTATGGAGATAACTTTACGGCAGTTTTTGTCTCAAATGCAGTGCGTGAGATGGAAACTTTTCTGGAAGCCATTTATGAGGCTCCACGTGATGTTAATGACAGTGCTTATCTGGGTGACCTCCTGGTAACGGCTTATTCCCTTTTCTCCAGAAACCGAAGCCTGGGCAATCTGATCGGCAAGGGGTATACGGTGAAATCCGCCATTCAGTCCATGAACATGGTGGCTGAAGGTTATTATGCCGCGGATTCTATTTACGCTACCGCCAAGGAGAAGAACGTGGAAACCCCGATTATTGATGCCATTTACCACATCCTGTATGAAGAGCAAAACGCTGAGACGGTATTTGCCGGACTCACCTCAAAACTGAATTAAGAACCCCGTCAGGGTAAGAATTAAGCCGCAACAGATGAAAGAATCTGCAACAGTTACTGTACCTAAGCCTATAGTTGCACCGGAAATGCTGGAGCAGCTGCAGAACCTGCCCGAGGTGGAGAAGCAGGTCATCGTGCACTGCTGTTTTCCGGCTACACCCTTCTGGGGCAGTCTGATCCGCATCTGGCCCACAACTTACTTAGTGGACGATGCCAGTGGCACCCGCAGTATGCTTGTTCATTCCGAAAATATTTCAATGGCACCGTACTGGACAGAAGTTCCGCCAATGAAGGATTTCTGGTTTACACTTATATTTACCGGCCTGCCGAAATCCTGCAGGCAGTTTGACCTGAAAGAACTCATTGCCGAAGAAGGCGGTTTCTGTGTACCCAATATCAAGAGAAACGGTACCGATGTGTACCGCGTGAAAATTGAATAGTGCATTACGGTCCAATATTCCGAATTCTAAAACAAGCCCTTTGACATGAACAAATTTTATCTTTTACTGCTCATCTTTTTTTCTCAGATTTCTTTCGGTCAGACACGGTTGAGTCATACCGACGAAATCCTGAAGTTTCAGGCCGAAATCAACCGTGGGTATCTTGATGCGGAAGAGACTCCGCTGCGGGGTGAAAACTTCACCCGGTTCAAAAGCCATCCCTTCTTTCCGATTAATCCGGCTTATCGGGTGGAGGCCCGGTTTGTAAGAACTCCGGATGCTGTTCCGTTTGATATTCCAACTTCATCCGGTCACGCGCGGCCTTATGTAGAGTTTGGTGAAGCGGTTTTTAAAATTGAAGGAAAACTTTTTAAACTGAAAATTTATCAGAGCCTGGAACTGATTAAGAAGCCTGAATATAAAGACCACCTTTTCCTGCCGTTTCGCGATGCTACGAACGGCAAAGATACTTACGGTGGCGGACGATATCTGGATTTGGAAATTCCGGCAGGCGATGTAATCCTCGTTGATTTCAATAAAGCCTATCAGCCATATTGTGCGTACAATGCTTATGACTACAGCTGTCCGGTGGTGCCGGCAGAGAATACGCTGCCTGTTCCGGTATTGGCCGGCGTGAAATATGAGGACGTTTATTTTAACTAATAATGCAGCAGAGAGGAATGTTGCAACGTTATCTTTTGAGCCTGAAGCTGCTTGAAAAAAGAACGTTTCTGCTGTGCAGTGCGCTCGTGCTGACAGCAAAAATAGGCTACAGTTTCGTAACCGGGTTTCCCGGTGGAACTTACGAGGACTGGCATATTGCGGATAATTTGGTAAATCGGGGGGTGTACGCCGAATTTATTGACGTCGGACCTACTGCCTATAAGCTGCCGGCTTACTCCATTTTCTTAAGTTTTTTTATCGCTGTTTTTGGAAATTTTGCCAAAGAAGCCGCTGTCATAGCTCAGCACATCCTCTTTTTCATTATTCCTTTGCAGATGATCGGTCTTTTCAGACTTTTCAACAGAGAAAAAGTCGGGATCCTGACTGCGTATTTATTCATCCTGTCCCCTGTCTATCTCTATTATTCCAATGTGATGGAGGTGACCAATATATTCATACCCTTACTGCTTCTGTGGTTAGGCAGGTACCTGATGGTTTTCAAGTCTGGAAACGCCGGCAGGAAGGATATCATCTTGCTCGGCATCATCAGTTCCGCACTCTTCCTCACGCAGGTAATAGTTGTGCCATTAGTGCTTGTACTCCTCACTGTTCTTGTGTTTCAAAATAAACTGCGAATGGCTGGTTTGGCGCTCTGGCTGGTCATCATGTCCTTGTTTTATGCCCCGTGGGTAATAAGGAATTATATTGTATTTGAGAAGGTGATCGTTACTAAAAGTCCCTTCTGGCAAAATATCTATTTGAGTTTTATTCCGCAGGTTAATTTCCTGGATGAGGTAAAACTTATATCGCTGGAGCATGACCTTTATACTATGGAATTAAAGAAGAAGGTAAATGAATTTAAAATGGAGCAGATTTACCGCGCTGAGGTTCAGCGGGTATTGCAGGGCCGTGAAGAACTGTTTTTTGTAAAGGCCGTACAGAATGCCGTGATTCTGTGGTATGTTCCTACGCGCTATATTGACCAGCAAACACCGGGGGTGTACCTTCGCAAGGTTCAGGTGATTGTACTCAATTTGCTTACGCTTATAGCTATTGTTTTTATCTATCGGAGATACAGACTGCTTTTCTGTTTTTCTTTGCTGTTTTTCGGAGCTTTCACCGCGCCTTATATGATAGGACATGCTGCAAACATGAGATTTAAACTGGATTTTGAATGGTATCAGTATGCTCTCGTAGCTCTTTTTCTGTATGAACGCTGCAGCCTCTTCCGGAACAGGGAGGAAACATCTAGAAAAGTTGCTGCACAATCTCCAGTGAAGACGGAATCCTGAAATCGGTAAAATGGTAGCGGTAATACACCAGAACGCTATCCAGCAATCGTTTCCGGTGGGCTGGGCTGATGTGCACCGTATATGGAGATGAACTTGTTAATACTTCCTTCCAAATCGCGGAAAGTTCATCATCAAAAAGCTCATGTACTTTTGAATTCGTGAAATTGCCGCTTTCGGGATCCAGATAATTACCCTCGCTAACCAATGGATGAACACCTGAGATCTCCAGAAACCGAAGCAGAAATATAAGGTGTGCCCTATAATTATTGCCGGCCAGCTCATTCAAAAACAAAAGTATTTCTGCGTAAACCTTCGCATTAACTTCTTCATTTCTAAGTACCTGATTCAGGAAATCCGCGATAAAGAACAGAACTGAGTTTGACTTTATATTCCCGGGAGACTGCGACCCTTCTACACGTTCCAGTTTTGAAACGGGTAACATGCTGCCTGTTACAGCATTTTTGTACAGTACAAAACTAAGCTCTGCCAAAGGATGGAGATAGGCTTTCTGTTTGCTTTTAGAACTGTATGCCCCTTTTACGAATAAACTTTGGTAGCCTTTTTCATTTGTAAAGCAGTGCAGCACGCAGTCATTGTCCCCAAATTTCAGGTATGAAAGGAGAAACCCTGTGAGGTACAGCATTTTCTTAATTAACTACGGCAATTTTGGCGGTTGCTTTATCGGTGCCGTCGGCATTGGCCATCAGAACAAAGTACACACCGGAGGCCACACGTCTTCCACGTTGGTTGTTCAGATCCCATTGGTAAAACCCACCGCGCGCCAGCGCCTGATGTACCAAATTTCCGGCTGCATCTACAATGCGGATATTTGTTCTTTCGGCCAGCCCGCGTATCGTTACAAATCCTTTAAACTGAGCAGTTACTACGGGGTTGGGATAAACCATTACCTCGCCGAAATTGGAGGTGACATCCACAACATCACCCTGGTAAACAACAACCCCTTCAAAAGTTACAAAATAGACTTTCCCGGTTTGGCTGTCCACCTTGATATCGGTAATGCTGTTGGTCGGGATAGGCGAGTTTTCGCGTGTAAGGTGTAGCAAGGTACTTTCGCCGTCTGCACTTAGCATGTAGGCACCGCCACCGTCCACAGAAACCCACTTAAAGTTTCCGGAATCCACTTCTACCTGCAGTATAGCACCGTCTCGGAACAGTTCCTCGGGAATGCCGTTCTGTTCAATGATCACCGGTTCCAGCTGAGGGTTGCTTTGCACATCTGTTGATGCTGAGGGCAGGATCCTCAGACCCGTGTCGGTTCCAATCCATGCGTCATCATTCTTATCAAAAGCGATAGAGATCGTTCCCTGGGAGTTAGACGGTAATCCGTCCTGGTCAGTTAGGATATACACCGAATCATCTGAAAAATTGAGCGGTGAGTTCTTATAATCGTACACTGCAAATTCACTGGTACGCGGCAGCGGGATCCATAATTTATTTTCATATACCACCGGTTTCTGTGTCGTAGTGCTGCCCGGAAGGTTCCTGGTAAGGAAAGTATCCGCAGCCCGGTCAAACACCATGATTCCGGCCGAAAACCCTCCACTGGGAGTTGATAATGCGCTTATACTGCCGAAAAGGATATTGTTTTGGTCAAAAGCAAAGCCGGTAGGCCGGTTATAGGAGTGATTGGTAGATGTAGGGTAGAATTTTTGTAGGGAAAAGTCTTTTGCGCTGACATCATATTTCATTCTGTAAACGCCCTGGCCGGGTTTTTCGGAATAGTTGGCGAAAAAAACTTCGTCTCTGTCTGAAGGATTGGAAACTACATCCAAAACATTGAAAACGGTGTCTGTGTTCTCCATGAAAAGTGTGGGATAAACCCACTGCATACCGTCAAAATGGTAAAATCCCAGGTTGGCGGCATCAGGTTGACCGCCGTTGTAGCGGTCTCTGCGTGCGCCGGAAGAGATCCAGAGCTTGTTGTTGTTTATTTCAATCTTGTAGGACCTGTTATTATAAGGGCCGTCGGGTTTAATAGACGTTTTGGCCGCATTCATGACGCCGGAGCGCTCGGTTCCTGCAAAAACCTGCCCGCCAATATAGGTACCCGTGTTACATGGCTGTGCGAATCCGGCACTGTTTACAGGTGCGCCACTGGTGCTGAATACATAAATCCTCTCGTTGTCTGTAACTGTGATGTGCTGATCGGTTACCACAACATCTGAAATAGCACTGAAGCTTTGCGTTAATGGGGAAAAACCGGTGCCGTTGCCAAAGTATACGGTGTTGGCGGTGGCGAAAACTGTTGTGTTTTCCGAATCTGCATGGATGAAATTGCCCGCCGTTTGCGTGTTCCAGGTTGAATATACCGGGAAGGTAACATCAATATCATGCGTCTTTACTCCCACGGCTGTGGCAGCGTAAACTGTATTGTCCTTAATCGTGGCTTCATTGGCTGCTTCAAATCCGCTGCCGGAAGTAAAGAAGGCCGACTGGGCAAATTCCTTTTTCTTAAGATCGAAAATGGAAACCCCATAACCTACTGAAACGACCGCCCGGTCACCACTGATAGAGATGTGGTTGATACGCTTTTCCCCATTGTAGCCTGTAGCAATCGGGATATCCACAACATAGGTGATTCCGGCAGGCGTAATAACATCCATGGAACCGTTTCTGTAACCTATAAGCCCTGTTTTGGTCTGCGGATTATAGTCAAATGCAGAGATTTTTACCTCGTGCAGGCCGTTGGCCTTGGAAAGTTTGGTGATTTCGCCGGAGGAAAGGTTGTAGTAAAATATACCGTTTTCAGTAGCAGCGATCAGTCTGCCGTTGTCCTCTTTAATGGCGAGCACATTGTTATATGAAAACAGATCGCTCCATTTTTTAGATGATATGGTTTGCGCACTCAACATATTGCTGGCTGAGAGAAGTACGGAAAACAGTATTGCTTTTTTCATTCGTTTGTTTTTATGCAGGGATCTGCGCGTTGATGGCGTGGTTTTGCCACGTGATTTTCTGAACCTTGCGCATTCGGTCAAATTCAAAATCTATTCTGCCAAGTAACAGGCCGGCCCAGCCTACCTGGTTTACAAGCACAGTTTTACCGGCTTTGTTCATAAATTGCTGAGGTTCTTTCAGAAAAGTATGGGTGTGTCCGCCTAAAATCAGGTCAATTCCTTCGGTTTTTGCGGCCAGTATCTTATCTGAAACCTTACCCGGGTTGTCGCGGTAATCATAACCGATATGGGAAAGGCAGATTACGAGGTCACATTTCTTTTCCTCCCTTAAAATCCTGGTGTATTCCTGTGCAGTTTCTATAGCGTCCAGGTGTATGGTTTCACCATAATGGGTTTTCCCGACCAGTCCGGCCAGTTCAATACCCACCCCAAATATTCCTATTTTAATACCGCCTTTGCGGAAAATCCTGTATTTCTCTGTAAGTCCGTCCAGAATGGTATTCCTGAAATCGTAATTGGAACAGATAAAAGGGAATTTAGCATGTGGTAAAGCATTTTTAAAACCCTCCAGCCTGTTGTCGAACTCGTGGTTTCCCATGGTGGAGGCATCGTAACCCATCATTGACATCAGCTTGAATTCAAGTTCGCCACCAAAAAAGTTGAAATAGGGTGTACCCTGAAAAACATCGCCAGAATCCAGCAAAAGGACATTTTTTTCTTCAGAACGGATTTTCTGGATCAGCGTTGCCCGTCGGGCAAAACCTCCTTGGTTCGGATTCCTCGCGTAGGAAGCGTCGAAAGGTTCAATGCGGCTGTGCTGGTCATTTGTATGCAGTATTGTAAGCCGGGTGGTGCCCTCTACCATGGCCATTTCAGAATCGCCCGCGAGCAGGAGTTGCGGTGCCAGTGTCAGTGCCAGTGTTCCACCGCCCAGCGTCTGTATAAATTTCTTTCTATTCATTTTCGGTCCGGATCGGTTTGTTGTTAAATTGCAGCCGCTCGTCGGTGGGTGCTTTAACCTCAGGCATGGCTTTGAATTTTTCTATAAAAAGGTCGCGCATCTTAACCCCGGTCGGGATAAGTTCGGCACCTGCGAAAAACTGCATATTGTCTCCGCCACCGGCCAGGTAGTCTGAAGTGGCAATGTAATAGGTTCTGTTTCTGTCGAAAGGCTCACCATTAACCTTACCGCTTGTAAGTTTGGTTCCGTCTGTTTCGATTACCATACCCGCCACAGGATTGTTTTTCTGATATTTGCGGTAAAAGTCGAAAAGTTCTTCCATCCTTTTGCCGTCCAGCTTCATGATCACCACCTCATTTTCAAAAGGCATCACCTCGTAGATATGGCGGGTCAGGATATCACCTTTTCCAATTGAGGTCCGTATTCCGCCAATATTGATCACGGCTGCATCTACAGCTGGACTGCCATTCTCTTTAGCCCACTCTGCTGCGCCCTGCAGAGTGAAATCGGCCAGCAGGTTGCCCAGGTTACTGTTGTCGCCCTGCTTGTTCAGATCCACGGAAGTGTGAGACAACAGCGTGTTCATCTTGCTGTCCAGATCTTCCTTATAAGGTGCAATCACTGCCAGGTAAGCAGGATCTGCCACCACCGTATCGGCTATGGAGATATTTTTCTGCGTCTGTACACCGCTTACAGCAAGTGGCGCCCGGCAGGCAGTGAGCGCAAACAGCGCGGCCGCTGCGCTCCAGTATTTATAATTCATTATTATTTTGGATATCACCTACAAATATATGATTTGAAAGCAAATTTTCGCTTTTTTTAACGAAAATAATTGGCTGAAAGATGTAAATTTGAGACATTAAAATTTTAAAACATGAGCAAACTAAAAGGAGTTGGGGTGGCGTTGGTAACGCCGTTTAATGAAGATTTGTCTGTAGATTTTGAGTCACTTTCAAAGCTGATCGATTTCAACATTGAAAACGGAACTTCCTTCCTTGTTGTTTTGGGAACGACGGCGGAAGCTGCAACATTAAGTGCAGAGGAAAAGCAGCAGGTGATAG
Organism: uncultured Chryseobacterium sp.; assembly: GCA_964468335.1. GTDB lineage: Bacteria > Bacteroidota > Bacteroidia > Flavobacteriales > Weeksellaceae > Marnyiella. The sequence goes on from CAYXUO010000017.1 coordinate 8,295, forward strand.
ATCATGTGATTAAAGCAAACAATAAGCGGGTGCCTTTGGTGCTGGGTATTGGTGGCAATAATACGATGGAGGTAAAAAAACAGATTGAAGAGGCCGATTTATCTGAGTTTGAAGCCGTACTGTCTGTTTCACCCTATTATAACAAGCCAAGCCAGGAAGGGCTTTATCAGCATTTTAAAATGCTGGCGGAAACCGGAAAGCAAATCATTATCTATAATGTGCCGTCGCGTACAGGGCAAAATATTGAAGCTTCTACAACACTTCGCCTGGCTAAGGAGTTTCCTAACCTGTTTATGATTAAGGAAGCTGCTCCTAACATTCTCCAATACTTTGATATACTCAGAGAGAAACCTGAAGGATTCAATTTACTTTCTGGAGATGATGAATTTACACTCCCGGTTACTTTGGCCGGTGGCGCAGGCGTTATTTCGGTAATCGGACAGGCGTATCCTAAGGAATTCTCAACGATGGTACAACTGGCATTTGACGGTAAGGTTAAAGAGGCCTATGAAATCCATAACAGGCTTGTTAATATTACCAGGCTTATTTTTGCTGAAGGAAATCCATGCGGTGTTAAGGCCGTACTTTCGGATATGGGAATTATTAAGAACCATCTGCGTTTGCCACTTATCCCGGCATCCGAAGATTTGCACAGCCGCATAAAAGCTGAAATGAAAAATATTTAAACTGGAAATGGGCTGCGGCCCATTTTTTATTGCAATAAATTTTTATGAAAATTACAAAGGCTGTTCCGGCCGATATTTCTTTGCTTCAGGGACTTGCAGAAGAATCCTGGCGCGCCAACTACAGTGATCTTCTGAGTGCTGCGCAGATTGAATACATGCTGCAAATAATGTATTCTCATGAAGAGCTCCAAAATCATTTTGCGCAGACTGCCTATCGTTATTATCTGATCTGGGAGGATGAAAAAGCGGTCGGCTTTATGGGGTTTGAGCATGATTTCGAACCCGAAACCACCAAGCTCCACAGGATTTATCTGCTTCAGGAGTGTAAAGGTCTTGGATTCGGCAGGTTTGCTGTAGAATTTTTAAAGCAAGAAGTGCGGCAATATGGCAACATCCGAATTATCCTGAATGTGAACAAAGGAAATCCGGCAAGGGCGTTCTATACTTCCCAGGGTTTTAAGGTGTATGATGAAGGTGTTTTTGATATTGGAAACGGTTTTGTAATGGACGATGTGCTGATGGAAATTTTTGTCTAAATTTAAAACATGAAACTAAACATCGCCCTACTTTGCTGGCTGTGCTGCCTGCCGCTTAATGCACAGGTACAGAAGGCTGTTACCGAGTCCGGAAAGGAGGTGGTGCTTTTTGATGATGGAACCTGGCGTTTTGTTCATGAGTCAGACAGTGCTGCGCTTGAAACCATAATTACCAACCCGGCGATATACAACCGGGATCCGAGGGCCACGCGCATCATAAACAGCTCCAACCTCAATGTGGCAGTTTATCACGATCCGAAAAAATGGACTGCCGCCCCTAACCGGCTCCGGAATATTGAATACCTGTTTGTAGGTCCTGACCATATTTTTGCTACGCTAACGGCGGACAAGTCAAGGATTCCAAACCTAAGAATCGTAAAGGATGTGGTAATATCCAATGTTCGCCAGGCCGTAGATTATTTCCGTCTTAAAGAATCGGAATACAGGACAGTTAACGGTAAAAAGATGCTTTACCTTCGCTATATGGCCAACCTTAAAGGGATGGACTTTGAGTATGCGGGATATTATTATGTAAATGACGGAGGTTTTGCCATGGTGGTTGCATATACCATGCAGAAGGACTTTGAAGCAAAGTATCCTGAAATAGAGACCTTTCTGAACGGTTTAGTGGAGATGAGGTATGAGGCACCGCCACCACCCATGCGCGCCGAACCGCTTTAATATTGTAAAAGCTCCGCATAATTCTGTAAAAAAAAATTTTAGATTTTTCTGCAATTTTGATATGTAAATGTTTAACAAAAATACAGGATGAACAGGTTAGAAGCTTTTGAGGATTATTTTGTTTCATTATACAAGAAATTCGGAATCAGCAGAGTGAACTATGACCGCGAACTGCATCTTGATGATAAGGACATTCATAAAATGGTCTTTTCTTCCGATGATTTTAACCGTGATTACAGCAGCCTTCAGTCCCATTGCCGGAAGGTTTATAAATTGCTGAAGCGCCGCTACAATATCACCGTACGCAAGGATTTCGGCGATAATTATTATGTTACTGTGGACTGACAGCGAATAATACTTTTCTTTTTTATCTATCGTTGGTTTCCTGCAGAAGTTTCTGCAGGAAACCTTATTTAGTGCTATGCGTGGGCTGCTAAATATCCCTCATCAATAATCTTTAATTTCCTATCTTTACCCATAAATAGTCCATTATTATAATGAAAATCTATCTCAAATTTGATTTTAACACCATCTGTAAATCCGTATTGGATCAAAAACTTGGTGAAAAAGGGTGGAAGTACCGTATCGTAAGTTTTGGTGAAGTGGAATTTCTGGAACAGATACCCAAGGACCAAATTAAGGAACTTACGGAATCCCTAAGTGAGTATGGCATAGAAATTATTGAGAACCAGAAGTCGGCACTGGTCCAGAAAATAAAAGATGTTATTTATGATATGGTTTTTTCGGAGAAGGATGTACATGTAAAGGCTTCCGTGTACCTGGCCGAAAAGCTGAACCACAGTTACGGTTATCTGTCCAACCTCTTTTCGGAGGTGACCTACACTTCCATTGAGAACTTTATTATTATGCAGAAAATCGACTACGCAAAACAGTTGATCGTGAACGATAAACTGACCCTGACCGAAATTGCCTACCGCCTGAATTACTCCAGCGTGGCCCACCTGAGTACCCAGTTTAAAAACACCACCGGCATAACGCCCTCCCAGTTCCAGAAAATCATTGCCAAAAGAAGGGAACTGGCCAATATGAAATAATAATACAAACAGAACATGGTTAAAGAATATATGCACATCATCCTGGCAGATGACGATGAAGACGACAGGCTGTTTTTTACCGATGCATTTGAGGAGCTGAAAATCAACACTAAAGTACGCACCTATAATGACGGCGCTGCTCTTATGGATTATCTGAACACCGAAGATGCCGTGCTTCCCGAAATACTCTTTCTGGACCTTAACATGCCGAAGAAGAACGGTATAGAGTGTCTTAATGAAATTAAGAGCAATCCCAAACTGGCCAATATCGCCATTGCTATTTATTCCACTTCATCTTCAGAAGAGCATATTGAGGAGACCTTTGTGAAAGGAGCCAATATTTACATTAAAAAACCCAGTGATTTCGGCGCTCTTAAGAAAGTGCTCTCCGATGTGGTAACCATTAACTGGCAGTATCAGACTTCAGGACTTAACAAAGATAATTTCCTGCTTAGAATGTGAAGATGAACAGATTCTTCCGGACCCGGTCCTCCTTTCTGCTTACAGTGATTTTTGTTGTAACTACTGCTCTTATGTTTTTCCTGATGGCAGTAACCTACAAGCATCTGGAGCGGCAGTCCGAAAATTCTGACTGGATGACGGACAGCTACGAGGTATCTGTAAAGCTGGAAAGGGTATATTCTAACCTGAAGGATATCGAAACCGAGCGCCGGAATTTTATCCTCACAAAAGATCCTACATCACGCCCTACCATCGCAGCAAAAAAAAAGGAGATTAATGCATTGCTGGCAGAGCTGGAAACACTGTTTCGAGATCAGCCGGAACAAACGGAGAACCTGGAAAGCCTTCGCTTAATGATCCGTTACAAATATGATATTGTAACACGCAGCTTTGTAGATAACCTGTCTTATGACGACATGGATGCGCTGAAGGAATCCCTGATGACGGGCCAGCGGGTAATGTACAGTATACATGACAGGGTAGACCAAATGCTTAAGGATGAAAAGCTTCTGCTGGAAGAACGCAAAGCTGCTTTCATTTTCAGTCAGAAATCGACACCGTTTTATCTCTATCTGATTTCACTGTTCGCTCTGGGCCTCCTCATTTTCATCTTTTACAAAGTTAATGCGGATATTAAAAACCAGCGTAAACTAAACTATGACCTGCAGGTCAGTCTTGATACTTCACAGCTCGCAGAAAAAGTAGGCGGATACGGAATCTGGATCCTGGACTATCATACTGATACTTATCAGTATTCGGATAACCAGTACAGCCTTTTGGGGTATGAACCCCAGTCATTTACCGCAGATTACGGAAGCTTTACGAAAAATGTACACCGCGATGACCTGCATTATGTAAGGTCCAAATATGCGGAGATGGTGCAGAACGGAAATATGGCACCTTTCAGATATCGGATTGTTCGTGAAGATGGAGTGGTGAAATACCTTCATGTGGTGGGCAAGTCTGTAACCTCGCCTAATGAGGACAGGATTTTACTGGGAATTACAATGGATGTGACCAGTGAAATTGAGAACCAGCTTCAACTGGAAAAAGTAAATGCCATCCTTACCGACAGGAACATTAACCTTAATGTGGCCAAAAAAACCTTTGAAGAGGCTGAGAAAATTGGTCATTTCGGGACCCTGCAATGGATTCTGGAGAATGACCGTTTCGTTTTATCTGAAAATTTAGTGCGCCTTTTCGGCTTTGAATCTGAGGATTTTGACCACCACCCGCGCTCCTTGCTTAAGACCGTACATCCGCAGGATGTTAAACTGTTAAACGACCGTATAGCTGCCATCACTGAACTTCAGGATATCTCACCTTTCACCTTCCGCATCTTACGGAATACCGACCAGAAGCTTCTTTATATTGATGTGACCTGTAAGATCATACGGGATTCTGAAATCGGAGATTACTTTCTGTTCATCCTTCAGGATGCCACCGCCGAAGTCCTGGATAAGAATGACATCGAGGAGAAGAACCGGATCCTGGAAGCTAAAAACAGCGAACTTCAGGCATTTAACTATTTTGCCAGCCACGACCTGCAGGAGCCTTTGCGGAAAATACAAACCTTCATAAGCCGCCTCAGGGATAAGGAGTATGAGCGGCTGTCTGATACCGGTAAACAGTATCTTGAACGCATCCAGTCCTCATCCGGGCGTATGCGACTGCTGATTCTGGACCTGCTGCAGTTCTCACGCACTACCAGCGCCGAGCAGGTATACGAGACGGCAGACCTGAACCAGCTGATGTTTAACGCGCTGGAAGAACTGCATCATCCCATAGAAGAAAACAAAGCTGTTGTAAAAGTAGAGATCATGCCTGTTCTTAATGTGGTTCCGTTTCAGATCCAGCAGCTCTTCATCAACCTGATAAGCAATTCCCTTAAGTATTCCCGTGAAAACGTTACGCCGGAAATTACCGTTACTGTTCAGCGCGTTCTGTCTGAAGAGGAAGCGCTGCCACACAAGCCCGGGCATTTTTTCTATAAAATGGTCTTTACGGACAATGGGATAGGATTTGAGCAACAGTATGCTGAAAAGATTTTCACCCTCTTCAGCCGCCTGCACGGCAAGCTTGAGTATGAGGGAACAGGTATAGGCCTGGCGATCTGCAAAAAAATTGTGGAAAACCATTCAGGCTATATCCATGCTGTGGGGACGCCCGGACAGGGCTCTGTATTCACGGTGTATCTGCCCGAGCATTAACTTATTCTTTATATTCTGAAAGCTTTGCCTTTCATGATGTAATAGTTTCCCAATATTCCTAAGCGATATTTGTTGCTCAGTTGCGAGTCTCCGTACAGATGTGGTTGTGCTGCAGTAAATGTATAAACATACAATCTAATCTTATAAGATCATCTTCTAAACATACGGGGATATTTGCACTGGACAATATATATAAAATGAAAGATAATATTCTGTATATAATGGCGGCGGTTTTATTTTTCAGCTGGATGATTGGATACATGCTGTTTGACATTGGAGGTGTATTTCACTTTATGTTTCTTTTTTCTGTACTGGCTGTACTGTTAAAACTGGTTAAAGACTATTCACGTTAATCTCAATTATAACCTTTAAAAATAAACTATTATGACAAAGTTCAGTTTTCTAACAAGAGTACAGGTATTGGTGTACTCACTTTTCTTTTCAGCAATCGCGTTCGCACAAAACTCCAGCCCGGATCTGGATGTAGATGTTGACGTTACTAAACCGGGTGATGCTATGGCAGGTGACTGGATGTCTAATCCACTGGTATGGGTGATAGGTGCACTTGTGCTTATCGTAATTATCGCTTTGGTAGCAAGGGGAAATAATAACAGAGCCTAGTTAGACTTCACCAAATCACAAAATTTGCTGCTTACCTCTGTGTAAGCAGCTTTTTATTTTAGTTAAGTATTGAATTACCGGGTGACCTATGAAATCTTACCCCAGCTGGTTTTCCCGCGATAATGCGTGAGATAGTGGTTTTTAAGGTTCTGATGATCAGGTAAAGCAAGAAAAGGGTCTTTTTGCAGGATGACCTCAACTGTTTCCTTAGAAGCCTGAATGATTTTGGCATCTGTGGTAAGGTCCAGTTTTTTAAAGTCCAGCACGCCACTCTGCTGCGTGCCCAATAGATCCCCGGGTCCGCGGAGTTGCATATCTACCTCCGAAATCTTAAATCCGTCATTCGTCTCCGTCATGGTTTTAATCCGGATCCTGCTTTCCTTGGTTAGCTTATCCGAGGTCATCAGGATGCAGTAACTCTGCTCAGCGCCACGCCCCACACGTCCGCGAAGCTGATGCAGCTGCGAAAGTCCGAACCGCTCAGCACTTTCAATAATCATTACTGAAGCATTAGGAACATTTACACCAACCTCAATTACAGTGGTAGCCACCATAATCTGTGCCTTGCCTGATGCGAAATAATGCATGGCCTCCTCCTTCTCATTTGGCTTCATTCTGCCATGGAGCATACTTACGTTGCAACCCTCAAAAAACTGCACGATATGGTCAAAATTCTCCATGAGATTTTTGTAGTCCAGGGTTTCGGATTCTTCAAACACCGGATATACAAAAAAGACCTGCCTACATTTATCTATCTATTCCTGAGCAAATCGGAAAACACTCAATCGGTCTTTCTCGCGGCGGTGTGCGGTGATGATTGGTTTTCTGCCTAATGGCATTTCGTCAATTACCGATACATCCAGGTCACTGTAGAAACTCATTGCGAGAGTACGGGGAATGGGTGTGGCCGTCATGACCAGAATATGAGGCGGAATCCGGTTCTTGCTCCACAGTCTTGCCCGCTGTGCCACGCCGAACCGGTGCTGTTCGTCAATGATTGCGAGGCCGAGGTTCTTGAATCTAACAACATCCTCCAGCACTGCGTGTGTACCTACCAAAATGGAAAGTTCACCGGTAAGCAGTGAGTCGTGGATTGTTTTCCGTTCTGATTTTTTTGTTGATCCAGTGAGCAGCCGGATCGGGATTCCCGCAATTCCGGTGAGTTGCTTCAGTGAGTTATAGTGTTGCTGGGCCAGAATCTCAGTAGGAGCCATCATAACACTTTGAAAGCCATTATCCATCGCAATGAGCATGGCAAGCAGCGCAACAATTGTTTTGCCTGAACCTACATCACCCTGCAGCAAACGGTTCATCTGCACAGGTCGTCTCATATCTGCCCGAATCTCCCGGATAACTCTTTTTTGCGCGTTCGTAAGCGGAAATGGTAAGTGGTCCTGGTAAAATGTAGTAAAGTAATCTCCTACAAGCGTAAACGGATTGCCGATGGCATTGGCCTGATGGTGCTGCTTTTTCAGCGCATAGCTCAGCTGGAAGAAAAAGGCCTCCTCAAACTTTATCCTTCGGTTAGCCTGCTCATATTTACGCAGGTCTGCAGGAAAGTGAATATTAAGGTAAGCCTCATTCCGGGACATGAGTTTCAGCCTTTGCCGCACTGCATCGGGAATATTTTCCGTAAGCAGCACCGGAACCTGTATACAGATCATCCGAAGTATATTCTGGAAGAATTTTTGATTGAGACCACGCTTGCTGAGTTTCTCCGACCCTGGATAAATGGGCAGAAGTCCGCTTGGTTTTTCTTTAATTTCTTCAACTTCAATCTCCGGATGAGCCATGGAAAACTGACTGTTGAACAGTGTGACTTTCCCGAAAACAAATACGTTTAAATTAACCGGCAGCTGTTCCTTTAGCCATTTGGAATATTTAAACCATACAAGGTCCATAATTCCTGTTTCATCCTGAAACTTTGCAGTAAGCCTTTTACTGCGGCCTTCGCCAAGTTCCTTCAGATCTATGATACGCCCCTTGAGCTGGATATCGGGCAGGTTATCTCTAAGGTCTTTAATAAAGTAAACCTGACTTTTGTCCAGATAGCGGATAGGGTAGAAGTTCAGGAAATCCTCCACAGTCGATATTCCCAATACATTTCGTATAAGTTTCGCACGTTCCGGGCCTATGCTTTTCAGAAATTCAACAGGAGTATCTAGGGACAGCTGATTCATGGTGATTGGAAGGACAATTTCCGAAAAAAAGAAAAGACTTCCAAAAAATGGAAAGTCTTTCTTATTCACGCGTATTTCCGGTTGGTTCCCGAAGTCAGTCTTTTATTTTCGACTTAAACTTCTTCTGATAATTCTCCCATTCTTCCCGGGTCTTAATTTGAAGATGTTCATCGTTAGCGAAGAAGTATATATAAGGTTCGAGTTCACGGGCTGTAAGGGCACCCTGCAGCATTGTGATAGGATTGCTCTGTTCGTCCAGGAAAACAATGCTGGGAACGGCATTTACATTCATATACTGGGTAAGTTCATGCATGGCGTTGCGGCGTTTTTTGTTTTTGTAATCCGGGTTACTGAAGACCCGTCCGTAAATTTCAACTTCCTTATTGCCTTCTGCGTCAAACTTCACCGGATAGTAGTTCTGGTTCAGATATTCAGCGATTTGCGGATGGTTATAGGTTTTTTTCTCCATTACCTTACATGGACCACACCAGTCGGCGTAAAAATCGATAAGGATTTTCCTGGGGGTGACTTTCTGAGCTGCTATGGCTTCATCCAGCGTCATCCATTTCAACTGAGCTGAGGCTGTGGTAAAAATCAAAAGCAGGAATACTGCGGTAAACTTTCTCATAATAATTTAGATATATAAAATCTGATATTGTTAAATTGATTTACCTCACTTCCTGCATGAGTTGCTTGACCAATGGGGATATGGCAATCAGTACTACACCGGCGATTATGGCGTAAACACCCAGCTGGCGGTATCCTTCGGTATAAGCTAAAAGTGCATCCATATTTGTAGAACCTTCTTCTGCAGTAGCCATTCCAGCCCCTATGATTCCGGCCACGTACTGTCCATACGCAGAGGCCAGAAACCAAAGACCCATCATCATTCCCTGCAGCTTTTCGGTAGAAAGCTTGGTCATAATACTCAAACCAATGGGCGACAGGCAAAGTTCACCAAATGTAATGACCAGTAGGGCTATTGTGAAAATATTAAGTGAAGTGATTCCCTGCATATCGGCAAAAAATCTGGTTGCAAAAAGCACATAATAACCTGCGCCCAGAAAAATAAAGCCCAGCCCGAATTTAATTACAGTATTGGGTTCCAGCTTCCTTTTGCTAAGCCAGATCCACAGCAATCCTAACACCGGTGCCAGGAAGATGATAAAGAAAGCGCCACCGGAATTGTTTACACCGTTAGGATCCAGACCCAGCAGGTCCTTGTTAAGGTTGTTGGCTGCAAATATGCTGAGGGATCCTCCGGACTGTTCATAAATTCCCCAAAATATAATGGAGAACATAATGAATACCAGTGCGGCCCAAAGCTTCTTACGCTCTGCAGCATTCACCTTTGCCATCTCGTAAAACAGGTAGATTAGTGTTAAGGGTCCTACCGTGTACATAAAATAATCTGTGTACTGCGGCACTGAAACCATAATCATAATAAGTGGCACAAAAAGCAAAGTAAGCAGGTAAGTACCGTATATTTTCCATTTGGCCGGTAACTGAACGTTCCCGTCGGCAGACAATTGGGTGGGCATTAGTCCTATAGGACCCAAGCGTCTCTGAGTGAATATGAAGTTCACCAAACTGATGACCATCACCACCGCGGCTAGTCCAAAAGCGGTATTCCAGCGAAGTGTTTCCGGAATAAGGTTGGAAAACATTTCGCCTTTCCCGATGGCAATACAGATATATCCTCCCAGGAGTGCTCCAAGGTTAATGCCGGCATAAAACAGGGAGAAACCCGCATCTGTCCTGGAATCTCCGGCCCTGTATAACTTTCCTACCATGGTGGAGATATTTGGTTTGAAGAAGCCTGTACCTACTACGGTAAATGAAATACCGAGGAAAAAGAAATCGTGCGGATTTGCAGCCAGGATTAAACTGCCGGTAATCATTAACAGACCTCCCCAGAACAGTGATTTCCTGAAACCCAGAATCTTATCTGCAAAAAGACCTCCTACAAAAGTGAAGGCATATACAAAAGCCTGTGTAGCGCCATACTGCAGATTTGCCTGTTCTTTATCAAATTTCAACTGCGAGATCATAAAGAAAACCAACATGCCCCGCATCCCGTAAAAGCAGAAACGTTCCCACATTTCTGAGAAGAAAAGGGACCAGATTTGCCGCGGGTATTTCCCCTTAAAATCCTGTATTTGTTCCAGGGTAAGATTCATAGATAAATATTTGGCACGAATGTAAAAAAAAACCACCGAAAATGCGGTGGTTTTAATCAATGTATGTTCAGTAGGTTAGTGAATACCTTTCATAAACTTATTAAGTATAGGTGAAAGCAATAATAATGCAGCACCTGAAATCAGCATCAGTACAGTGATAAACGGGTACAGTGAAAAATCGTAGGTCTCCAGGATTTGCTCCAGAGTTGCTGCCAGGTAATTACCTAACGCGAAACTGGCCATCCAAACGCCCATCATAATAGACGTAATGTTTCCGGGAGACAGCTTGGTTACCATAGACAGACCTATTGGCGAAAGCATAAGTTCACCGATGGTAAGCAGTACGTACACTACCACAAGCCACATTGGACTTACGATGTTACCGGCATCGGCGCTGTTTTGAGCCTGTGTCATAATGAAAAATGCAAAAGCTCCGATAAACATGGAAAGTGCAAATTTCACAGGTGTTCTGGGATTCAGCTTTCGTGCAGCAAGTTTGATCCACAATATGGAGAACAATGGTGCCAGTGCAACAATTGCAATCGGGTTAATGTTCTGGAACCAGGTGGTTGGGATTTCAAATCCGCCCACTACACGGTCTGTATTTTCCTGTGCAAATAGGTTAAATGTTCCGCCAGCCTGCTCGAAACCAGCCCAGAAGACAATATTGAAGAAGGCAAGGATCAGAATTACAAAAACCCGGGTCCATTCGGTAGATCCACTGGTACCTTTAAAGATAGACAGTGCAATGAAGCCGGTTCCCGCAATACCCAGTACCCAAACCATTATGGTGTGAATGAGGTCTGAAGTATTGTTCCAGATAAACATTACAGCGAAAACGAAAGCTACGTTTCCAAGGGTGTAAAGAATGATATCTCTCCAGTCCTTACCTAACAGTTGCGTTATGCCTTTTTCTTTATATCCTGGTGGAAGACCTTTATCTTCAAGTGTATTCCTGCGTGCATAGAACCATAAGACACCGAGCATCATACCGATACCGGCTGCCAGGTAACCGTAAGGCCAACCTACCTTTTCGCCCAATGTACCTGCTACAAACGGAGAAAGGAATGCCCCGATATTAATACCCATATAGAAGATGGTAAATGCACCGTCTTTGCGTGGATCATCATTATCATAAAGGTCACCAACGATTGTTGAAATATTGGGCTTGAAGAAACCATTACCCAGGATCAGTACACCCAAACCAAGGTAGAAGAAGTTCTTTCTGGTTTCCAGGTCACCCATAAGCTCACCTGCGGCACCTGCTGCCAACATGAACTGTCCGATCGCCATAACCAGACCTCCGATAAGGATTGATTTTCTCTGGCCCAGAATTTTATCTGCAAACCAACCTCCCAGGATAGGCGTCAGATAAACCAGAGCAGTGAATATACCGTATACGGAAAGAGATTCCGCGCGGTCCAGTCCGAAACCTCCGGTAGCCAGTTCGGCTGTTAAAAAGATGGTGAGTAGGGCACGCATTCCGTAATAGGAGAAGCGTTCCCACATTTCCGTAAAAAACAGTGAGTAGAGTCCCTTAGGGTGCCCCTGCGTTGGTTGTGTTGTATCCATAGTTTATTTGAAAATTATTTGTAACAGGAGCAAATATAGTTTTTTTTAGCTTCTGACGTTACAGTTTGCGTTTTTTTGAAGATGAATTTAGATGTGTGAACCTAATAAAATAAAGAACCGTTCCTATATAATTAACCAATAGCAAGGCTGGCTTAAACAGCATTAGTGAATTGTGATCATTCCGTTAAATACTTTTTCAACATATTAATGGTTAACATATTTCATAGAAAACGGGGCAAATATTCTTTGCCCCGATTGCTCTGGAAACTACGTTCCTTATGAAATGTCTTATTTTGTAAAACGCACTGACATTTTTCTGTCTGTAGCTCTTTCGGCATCAGATGCTGAAGCATCAACTCTAGCCTGTTCGCTACCGTAGCCTTCAGCTCCGGTTACCTGTGCTCCTACTCCCAGTCTTGTAAGTTCGGACTTGATGAAATCCGCTCTTTCCTGAGAAAGCTTCTTATTTACTGCCGCATCACCGGTTTTATCTGTATATCCACCAATCTTGATCTTAGCATCAGGATAGGCTTTTAATATTTCAGCAAGATTCTGAATCTGTCCTTCGGATCCCGCTTCAAGCGCGGTAGCAGAATTCATTTGGAAGTTTACATTATCAAAATCATACCAGGTGTTTTTTAACGCTTCATCATCTGTGGCATTTGCATAGCCACCTGAGCGCAGGAATTCAATCATTCTGGATTCCATTCCGTTGGCATATCCTTTCAATGGGGTTCCGTTCAGATCAATATCCTGTATCTCACCTCTGTTTACCGTTGTCATTGAAGTGTCAGCGATTACAGTGGCCGAATCTTCAACAACTACTGTAGAGTCATTTTCGGTTGTCATAACCGTTTCCTTGTTATCACACTGCTTCATCAGGAACCAACCTACCAGCAACAGAAGAAGGAGTGGAAGAATCCATTTCCAAATGGAACTGCTCTCAGTTTTGGTATCCTCCCTTTCTACATTTACATGAGTTTCACCTGCGCGTGTTACGTCCACTTTGGGCTCTGCTGTAGAAGTTGCAGTGATTCTTTCGGTATTACTTTCGCCAAACCAGTCTCCAAGACCCAGAGATGCCATTGAAAGTCCTGCAGGCAACAGTGTGGAAACAATTCCTTACTGATCAGAAAGTAAAGCTGATATGGCCGGACGGTCCAGATTATTATCTGCAGCATATTTTCCTACAGATCCCAGCGTGGCTCCTGTCACCATATTAAGCAGGGTAGAAGCAGAGCCTGTTCCGATTCCGGCGTAGCTTGAAACTGCGCTGATGATACCGGCAACTTTATCTCCAAAAATGCTTGAAAGTACATTAGAGATATAAGTATTGTTTGCCGAACCTCCCAGCAAATTTCCCAGCAATCCACTGTTTGTGGATCCTGTTACAGAATCCAGGACGGTAGGGTTACTGGAATGGTTTGCAAAACCACCAACTACAGCCGGCAGCAGCCCGCTGATAGCTTTAGAGATTCCGGATTCACTTTCTCCCAACTGGGTAGCGGCCTGTGTTACCAGCGCTGGTCCTAACTGTCCTCGGATGAGGTCAAGAATGTTTAATGACATAGTAGTTAAATTTTAATGTTATCCGCATATTTATGCAATAATTAATCCAAATTTAATACATCGTCATAAATGCTGTGAATTTAATGTAATATCAATAAAGATATTGGTTAATAAGCCTTTGCAAATATAACACGGCGCGAAGACGGTTTTCCGGAAATAAGGGAAACACCTGTTTCTTCTTCAGCGTCCAAAGGAATACAACGTATCGTTGCCTTTGTAAGGTTCTTGATCTCTTCCTCCTCTTCTGCGGTGCCGTCCCAGTGTGCAGATATAAATCCGCCCTTTTCTTCAAGTACTTTTTTAAATTCTTCAAAAGTATCTGCTCTGGTAATGTTGTTGTTTTTGAATTCCAGCGCTTTGTTGTAAATGTCCGTCTGAATGGTCTGCAACAGTTCTTCAATATACATATCCAGATTTTCAATAGGCTGAACCTCTTTTGTAAGAGTGTCTCTACGGGCAACTTCTACGGTTCGGTTTTCCAGATCTCTGGCGCCCATAGCGATTCGTACTGGAACGCCTTTCAGTTCATACTCAGCGAATTTCCATCCCGGTTTGTTCTGATCATCATCATCAAACTTTACTGTAATGTTTTTGGCTTTCAGTTTCTGCTGAATTTCGGTAGCTACGGTGCGGATGTTTTCCAGCTGTTCCCCTCCTTTAAATATAGGTACAATTACTACCTGTATTGGCGCCAGGGTTGGTGGCAATACCAAACCAAAATCATCAGAATGTGCCATGATGAGAGCACCCATCAGACGTGTGCTCACCCCCCAGGACGTAGCCCAGGGATAATCACTTTTACCTTCGCGGTTTGTAAATTTAACATCAAAGGCTTTCGAAAAATTCTGGCCCAGAAAGTGGGAGGTTCCTGCCTGCAGCGCTTTACCGTCCTGCATCATTGCTTCAATACAGTAGGTTTCCTCAGCTCCGGCAAACCGCTCAGTTGGCGTTTTAATTCCGCGGATGACCGGCATGGCCATATGATTTTCGGCAAATGTAGCATAGACCTCAAGCATTTTTTCGGTTTCCTCCAGTGCTTCCTCACGGGTAGCATGCGCGGTATGGCCTTCCTGCCATAAGAACTCAGTGGTACGGAGAAAAAGGCGTGTCCTCATTTCCCAACGTACTACATTGGCCCATTGGTTAATAAGGATAGGCAAATCCCTGTAGCTTTGGATCCAGTTATTAAACGTACTCCAGATAATGGCC
>CAYXUO010000018.1:0-23067 GCA_964468335.1 uncultured Chryseobacterium sp.
CCTTCCAGGATTATGCCCGCAAACAATAGTGGTGGTAATAATGCAGCATCTCCTTCAGACCCTGAATATTCTTTACGTGTACTGCGGATTATCTGTCTTTCATTCAGTAAGTTTCCTATGTTTTCCCGCTCAATGGCCTTAAACCAGCGGCTGTCTTCCAGCGCTTTCAACAAGATTGTTGTAGTTCCCTGTGGCACTGCTGTACTCCAGCTGGCACCGTTTTCAGCCGCTTTATACTGGCCTGTTTGATCTCTGAATTTATATACTCCAACGACAACTTTATCTTTAGGGGCCGGTAAGTTTCTGATTTCTGGCGTGTAAGGGGTTATTTCGCCCATCGTTGATTTCTCCCTGTCTGTAGGAATGCTGAAGAGGGTACAGCTAACCAGAAAGAAGGAAACAAGGCAAAGTGATGCCTGCTTTATTTCGTGATATGTTTTCATGTGTTTTCAAGGTTTTTGTTAGCTTCCGGGAATCAGGATCTCAGACTGTTCACCGGTGCTGGTATTTAGAATGTTGATAAGAAGCCCCTGACCTGTCTGGATGACTTCAAGATACATCGAACCAAAGACGTAGGTACCGGGTTTTAAATCACCGTCGCCAAACTGGTCTCCCATAAGTTTTCTTGATATTTCATTCAGAAGCTGTCTGTTCAGGTTATCTGTAAAGCTGTTCAATGATCCTAAGGCACCTGAATTTCTACTGCTGCTCGTGTTGTCAAACTGATTTTGTGCACTGGCCGAACTTTGAAGCCATTGATAATTAAACGTTTCTCCCCCAAAGGCAGGGTTGATCGGCTTGTACACAAACTGTTGAGCATTCGTATAGCCCGTTACGAAAAATATTAGAAAGAGATATATTATTTTTTTCATGGTTATTAGTATTTAAATTCTTTTTCACGAAGATTTTGGTTAGCATTATAGTCTGCCAGGTAATTCAGGGCACTTTCTGCTTCTGCCTCCAGGGCTTCTTCATCCGGTTTTGACAGAAAACTGTAAATAACGCGGTCATCTACTGTTACTGTTATTCTGCTGTTTCGTCCAAATGAAGGAAGTTCTGTAATTATGACTGTGCCATCATACTTTTCCGGTATTTGGTTGTACTTTTTAAAAAATGATTCATAAAACAGCTGTCCCATACGGGTTTTCGTCTCGTCAATGGTAAGCCCGCTTAACTCCAGGTCTTTTTCCGGTATAAAGGTTACCTCAGCTGTAAACTGGCCTGCATTGATTTCCAAACTGTCTTTCGCAACTGTGCGGTCAGACTCTTCATCTTTTAGGAATAAAAAGATCTTAAGCCCATCACTTTTAGCTAAGTTCACATTGCTTTCAGAGAGTATTCGGGTTTCGTTGGGTTTTAGAGAGAATTTCCCGCTTTGTTTATTGGATGATGTTCCTGACTTTCCTTTTTTCAGGGTGATGAGTATGTAATTCAAGTCCTTGAAGGTCTGTGAGTTGCTTATGGCTGCCGCTTTTATTTTAATCTGACCTTCATTGTTTTCTGTAATTATTTTTCCCGAAACATCTTCCGCTGTCTGGGCGTGGAAGATTGCACTGAGAAAAAGAACACTCAGAACTGCTAGGAGAGTTTTCATTTTCAAGGGTTTTAGTTGTTTCTCATAAGAATTGTCATGTCATCAGCATTAATGTTCATTTTCATTCCGTCTGAGATGCTGTTGCTGCCTTCAATATTGATGAGATTGTTTGAACCTCGAATAAAAATATCGGCTTTTCCAGGATAGGAATTGATGTTCTGATATAGGGTGGTATTATTATCTCCCAGCTGGAAAATATTGATCATTGCACCTGAAGTATCCGTAATTTCAATAAGGTTGTTGTTGCCGATTTGCGCAGCAACAGTTGTTGAGGCTGGCTTTAAATTGGCCGTTGCTATCTGTCCATAATAGTCCAGAACATTATTGCTGTTGATTTCGTAAAGCGGAACTTCCTGTGCAAAACTCATCTGTAAGGTCAGAAGAAATAAAATGAGGCTAAATGCTTTTTTCATGACTTTGAGTATTGTGGGTTGTGATGCCAGGTTTCAGTGTTATTTTCTCAGTGTATAAATCAATTGATTTCTATTCCTGAAAAACACTGCAAGCCGACAATGTGTTTAATCCACACACCAGAATAAATTATTCTGGCACCGCGAACTAATTAATTTTTTTTTGCAAATTGATGGATCTGGATATGTAGCAGACTTGCAGTTCTTTTAAATGCTTTTCTGCATACCACGAATCAAAAGGCGGAGCTGTTTTTCTGGCAAACATTCCAGCTGGGTGGGTGCTTGCGTTTGTTGTTTGTTTTTTCATGTTTTCAAAGGTTTAAGGGTTATTATTTACACAAATTTAGCCGATGATTATACACTGCAAATCCCCGTTAGAAGCTACTTCATAAATATCCCCAAAAACAATTAGTTAATGGAGTAAATAACCTAATTGACATTTGTTAAAAATCAAGCTATTTTCAATTGCTATCCTAATTCCTCTTCATTAAATCACAAAGCCTGTTAGATTCGAATTAAAAATCGAACATCCAATTATAATTACATGCTGGCAGATGTACAGACTTGCATGCAAAAAAAATCCGTCCCAGATTGAGACGGATTCGCAATTTTATATCAGGATATATTAATCCATCTGTGTAACTGTCATTACATTTCCTGTTCCATTCTGGAAACCAGTGTGCATTTGATTAGTACCCATCTGATCAAGTGTAGCCTCGTTAAAGTAACCATCCTGACGGTGGAAACTTTGATTAGAGTTACCAGTCTGCCAATTAATTAAACTGTTATCATTACCAAACTGCTCACTAGTGGTTACGTTACCAATAGTATACTGTTGTGAACCTGCAAAGTTTCTGTCACCACTTTGAGTCATGTACGCCCGGTTAGAAGTGTCCCACTGGTACTGCTCAATTTCGTTGTCGGTACCATTTTGTCTGCTCCACGCAATCTGGCCACCTAGTGCCTGCTTCTGGTTAACTTTGGCCTTGTTTCTTACACCAACCTGCCATGCATCGTTGCTGTTGTCATAACCTTCCTGATCAATCTCCAGATAGTTTTCGGTTCCTTGACTCACAGCCATGTTGCGGTTTAATGTACCGTCCTGTGCAATACCAGCAATGTTGGTAGTTCCATCCTGAAGTAAATTGTTGTTGTTTTGAATTCCATCCTGTAGAAGATTGGAGATGTTTCCATTTCCATACTGTCTGGAATAATCAACATTTGATTGTGCGTAAGTAAAACCTACTGCCATTAGTGCAATTGCACCTGTAACTAATTTTTTCATGTTTAAAAAATTTATTTGGTTAGTTTGTGTTACAAATGTAGTCTCGCTTAAGACACTGCAAATCCCTGTAAATCAGTATTTCCTAAATATCAGTACAAGCGCTTAGGAGTATCGGGTTATTCCCCGAAATCCATTAGTCAATTTTTAACTAGATGATTTTACAGCTGTTACAATATGAGGTACTTACGTGTGTATCTGGTGGACTAGATTCTTTGCAGTTGATTTCGCAGATGCATAGTTTTCCTTTAATTCCAGGCTGATGCAAAATTTTAAATCGTCAATTTTTTAATAATTCAAGCGCATTTATCAACAAAATCTATTATAATTATTGCAAATAAACTTGGAAACTAATTTGGTTTATTAGTTTCCAAAAACGTACCTTTGCCCCGTCAAAATCACATTATGGATAAGAATTTTTTGGAAAAGGTTGCAGAGTTGTTTATTGAAAACGGTGCCAAGACACTCACAATGGACGACATCGCTAAGGAATTCGGGATGTCCAAGAAGACTTTGTATCAGAAGTACGCGAATAAAGAGGCACTGCTGGAGGACGTTCTGGAGTATAAGCTAACCGAAGTTATCCAGAAACTGAATGAACTGGACTTTCAGGTTGAAAATGCTGTGGACCGTATGTACTGCCGCGACGAGCATATTGAGAAAGCAGCACGGTCTAATAAGTCGGTTCTGATACGGCAGTTGCTTAAGTATTATCCCACCATCTTCAATAAACATATGATGAACTTTTCAGAAAGGTTTACAGAGGTACTGGTACATAATATTGAACGTGGCCGTGAGCAGGGATTGTACCGTACGGACTTTGATGCAGCTCTTTATGCAAGTATATATTTCCAAATGGTGATGTCCTATGACAGTTCACCATTCCTGGATACCGCTAAAACAGACAGGTCAGAGTACAGTAATGTAGCACTTAACTTCTATATGAATGCCATTACTACCGAACTTGGAAAACAACAGTTAATAAAATATAACAATATAAAATAATGAAGAAATTAATTTTTGGCTTTATACTGTCTGCAGGACTGCTTAATGCTCAGGATGCCAAACTTCTGACACTGCCGGAAGCAGTTACTTATGCTTTGGAGCATAAGGCTGAGGCGGAGAAAGCCCGATTGGATATCCGTAAAGGGGATGCGCAGATTGCTGAAGTGAAATCCAATGCTTACCCGAACATCAGCTTTAACAGTTCCACCAGTTATAACCCCTTGCTGCAGGAATCCGTTCTTCCGGGTGAGATATTCGGTGCACCGGGGCAGCAGGTGAAGGTGGCTTTTGGCCAGAAATGGACCTCAAGTAATATGGTACAGCTTACACAGAACCTCTTTAACCAGTCAGTTTTTGTAGGGCTGAAAGCGGCCAGATCCACAAAGGAATTTTACCTGATCAATGCCCGGCTTACCGAGGAGCAAATCATTGAGAAGGTTGCCAATGCTTATTTTCAGGTCTATCAGGCGGATCAGATGCTGACTAATGCCAAAAGCAACCTTGAAATTACAAACCAGACTATTAAAGTAATTAAAGGATTATACGATGCAGGCCTTGCCCGAAAAATAGATTATGACAGGGTAGTGGTGGCGCGTAATAATGTTAGTTCCGGAGTGAAACAGCTTGAAAATACTGTTGATCTGGCGGAAAATGCACTGAAGTTTATGATTGGAATGCCCATGAATGAAGAAATTGAGCTTCCGGAGCAGACTTTTGAACCGTCATTGCTGCCGGACCGAAGTGCCAACTTTGCAGACCGTACCGAAATACAGTTGGTAAACAAGCAGATTGAACTGCTGGAATGGCAGAAAAAAGCTACTGAGGCAGAATATTATCCGTCTGTGGCACTTGCCGCCAACTACGGATTCCTGGGTCAGGGTGCAAAAATGCCGTGGTGGAACGGAAAGGAAAACGGCGTGTTTTGGTCTGATATGGCCTCAATTGCCCTTAACGTCAGGGTTCCCATATTTAACGGCTTTGCTACAAAATCGCGGGTAGAGCTGAATAGGATAGAAATCCAGAAGGCAGAGGCAGATCTGAAGGAAACACAGTTAGGTTTGGATCTTCAGCATAAAAATGCCATTACAGAGCTGGAGAACAATATGACAATGATTACCATGCAGGAAGAGAATGTGGTGCTGGCTGAGCAAGTGCTTTCCAATACAAGAAGTAACTACCAGCATGGTTTGGCCACTTTAAATGATATACTGGATGCTGAGCGTGATCTTACCGAAGCAAAAAACAACCTTACAAAAGCTAAACTGGACTATAAACTCGCCGAGATTGATTTGCTGAAATCTCAGGGAAAACTGAAAACATTAACAGATAATAATTAGATAAACTATGAAAAAGAATACAATCATCAGCATACTGGCCGTTTTGGGAATCGGTATCGTATTTTACTTTATCCTTCAGAATAACAAGAAAAATAATGAAGCAAAGGTGGCGGTAGTGGCTGAGAAGAATACGAACGTTGCAGTGAGAACTACCCTCGTAAAGCAGGAGGAAATCAGCGGTGAGTTTATGGTGAACGGTACCTTCCTGCCAAACAGACAGGCGCAGATTTCCGCAGAGATGGGCGGACAGCTTATTTCCCTAAATGTAAGAGAGGGAAGTTATGTACGTGCAGGACAAAGCATCGGAAGACTGGCTGGCGAAAAGGTTAATGTAAATGTTTCCGGCGCCAAGGCCAATCTTGATAATGCGTTAATGGCTTTAAACCGTTACGAGCAGGCCTATAAGACCGGTGGTGTAACTGCACTTCAGCTGGATCAGGCCAGACTTCAGGTGAAAAATGCCAGAACACAGCTTCAGTCTGCCAACTTACAGTCAGGCGATACAAACGTCATTTCAAAGGTGAGCGGGATTGTAAACCAGAAATTTGTAGAAGTAGGTACAGTTCTGAATCCAGGTACTCCTATAGTAGAGGTGGTGGATATTTCCTCTGTAAAGCTAAAGGTGGATGTAGATCAGTCTCTGGTTACCCAGCTTTCTGTAGGCAACACCGTGAAAGTTCAGCCGGATGTAATAGAAGGTGCTCTGGACGGTAGGATTACCTTTATCGCACCATCAGCTTCCGGAGCGCTTAAGTTCCCTGTAGAAATTACTGTTCCTAATTCCTTCAACAAACTGAAAGCCGGGATGTACGGAACCGCAGTTTTCAGCCGGAGCGGAAGCGGCAGCGTACTTACCATACCACGTGAAGCATTTGTGGGCAGTGTAAGTGATAATTCAGTATTTGTAGTGCGAAATAATGTGGCGTACCTGATCAAGATTCAGAGTGGTGTAAATTACGGTGACCGTGTGGAGGTCATTAGCGGTCTGAAGCCGGGAGATGAGGTAGTTACCAGCGGACAGATTAACCTTACGGACAAAACGCCTATCCGCAAACTTAAATAATAATCGACTAAGCATATATATAAATGAAGTTAGCAGAAGTATCGATTAAACGGCCCAGTTTGGTCATTGTAATGCTTGCATTAATGATCATTGGAGGACTTTTCAGCTATTCTCAGCTGAACTACGAACTTATTCCGAAATTTGAGGTAAAAGTAGTGACTGTGGCCACGGTTTATCCGGGTGCCTCACCTTCGGAGGTGGAAAATACAGTTTCCCGAAAGATTGAAGATGCTGTATCCGCCTTGGAAGGTGTTAAGAAAATTCAGTCCAAATCCTATGAAAGTTTATCTGTTGTTATTGTACAGTTTAACAATGATGCCGATGTGGATTTTGCTTTGAATGAAGCCCAGCGTAAAATCAATGCCATTCGTTCCGATTTGCCGGAGGATATTGATGAACCCTCACTTACACAGTTCTCCCTGTCGGATATGCCTATCGTAAGGATGGGGGTTACAGGTAACCTGACCGAAAATGAACTTTACGACCTCATAGATCAGAGAATCCAGCCGGTATTCTCCAGGATCCCCGGAGTATCCAATGTTGATATCGTTGGTGGTCAGGAAAGGGAGATCCGTATCAACCTGAACCAGGCAAAAATGGAAGGGTACGGATTAACCATTCCGCAGGTCCAGCAGACTATTACCATGTCTAATCTGGATTTCCCAACCGGAAACCTGAAAACGCGGGAGAACAGTACACTGATCCGCCTTGCGGGTAAGATCAGCTCTGTGGACGAGCTGAGAAACCTGACCATCTCATCCAAAAACGGACAGAATATACGTCTGTCCGATATCGCTGAGGTTCAGGATACGCAGAAGGTGGCCGATAAGATTGCAAGAATCAACCGAGAAAATACCATGATGCTGCAGGTTCAGAAGCAAACCGATGCAAACGCCGTAGAAGTGAGCCGTTTGGTTCAGGAAAAAATTGCACAGATTGAAGAACAGTATAAAGGTAACAACATCAAGATTACTGTAGCCAGTGATACTTCTACTTTTACTTTGGCTGCTGCGAATGCTGTAATTAAAGATTTACTTATAGCCATCGCACTTGTAGCATTTGTAATGATGTTCTTCCTGCACAGTTTCCGTAATGCACTTATCGTGATGGTGGCTATTCCTACTTCACTTATAGCGACCTTTATTGGAATGTATATCCTGGGTTATAGTCTTAACCTGATGAGTTTGCTGGGTCTTTCGCTTGTAGTGGGTATTCTTGTGGATGATGCGATTGTGGTTATTGAAAACATTCACCGCCACATGGAAATGGGCAAGAATAAAGTTCGGGCGTCCTACGACGGTGCCAGGGAAATTGGGTTTACTGTTACTGCAATTACTCTGGTAATCGTAGTGGTATTCCTGCCGATTGCGATGAGTTCCGGTCTGGTTTCCGATATTATATCCCAGTTCTGTGTTACCGTAATTATTGCTACCATGCTGTCTCTGCTGGTGTCATTTACGATAGTGCCATGGCTTTTCTCACGCTACGGGAAACTGGAAGTGATTAACAACACCTCTTTCTTCGGAAAGATACTTCACAAATTTGAGGAAGGCCTTACCTGGTTTACCCATAAAATTGAGGGTATACTTAAGTGGAGTCTCGTAAACAAGCTGAAAACATTTGCCATTACCATTTTCCTTTTCGTAAGTGCAATTGCGCTTGCTGTGATGGGTTATATAGGGTCAGACTTCTTCCCCGGTACTGATAAAGGAGAGTTTTTGGTGCAGATTGAAATGCCGAAGGATACCTCGCTGGAAGAAACCAACTTCATGACCCAGGCTGCAGAAAAACATTTGGACAACAAGCCGGAAATTGTAAAAATGATTACCTCCGTGGGTTCTGTAAGTGGTGGTATGGGTGCTATGCAGTCTACCAACTACAAATCTGAAATAAGCGTTGAACTTGTTCCCAAAGGTGAGCGTGAAGATGATACGAAAGTATATGCTGCCAAGTTGAAACGGGATCTGGAGAAGGTTCTTGTAGGTGCAAAAGTCACAACAGTTCCCGTAGGTTTTATGGGAGCAGAAGAAGCCCCACTGCAGATGACGGTTACAGGTACCTCACTGGAAGACGCGATGGCTTATGCCAAAACTGCCGAGGCACAGCTTAGGACCATAGACGGCGCTTCTGAGATTAAACTCAGTGTTGAGGAAGGAAATCCTGAAATTTCGGTAACCGTGGACCGTGATAAAATGACCTCACTGGGCTTAAATGTTGCCTCCGTAGGTCAGACGCTCAGAACTGCATTTAGTGGTAATACCGACAACAAGTTCCGTACGGGTAATAATGAGTATGATATCAATATCATTCTTGATGAAGCCAACAGAACCAGCATTGATGATGTAAGGAATATCAACTTTGTTAATCAGGACGGTATGAGAATACAGCTTTCCCAGTTTGCCGATATAAACTTTACCTCAGGGCCAGCTTTGTTGGAAAGGTATGACCGTTCCCCGTCTGTAACCGTTCAGGCTCAAACGGTAGGGAAAACCACAGGTACGGTAGCTTCCGAATGGGAAACCAAGATGGCTGAAATCAAGAAACCTGCAGGCGTGAACTGGATATGGGGCGGGAACATGGAGAACCAAAGCGAAGGTTTCGGTACGTTGGGATATGCGCTGATCGCTGCAATTATGCTGGTTTATATGATTATGGTTGTTCTTTATAATGACTTCCTGAAACCGTTTATTGTACTTTTTTCGATACCACTATCATTTATTGGCGCACTTTGGGCGCTGGCGCTTACCAATCAGAGTTTAAACATCTTTACTATTTTAGGTATCATTATGCTGATTGGTCTGGTAGCCAAGAATGCAATCTTGCTTGTAGATTTTGCCAACCACAGGATAGATAAAGGTGAAACAATAGAAAATGCACTGATCCAGGCCAACCATGCCAGATTAAGACCTATTCTGATGACTACCATTGCCATGGTGTTCGGTATGCTTCCTATTGCGATGGCTTCCGGTGCTGCTGCTGAGATGAATAACGGTCTGGCCATTGTAATTATTGGAGGACTTATTTCCTCACTTTTCCTCACGCTGATCATAGTGCCTGTAGTATACCTTATTATGGTAAGACTGGAATACAGATTCAGCAAAAAAGAGAAGACCAATTATGAAGAGGAGATGGTTGCAGAGTACGACCATATCCATCCGGAAAACGAACTTGAATTTTAAAAATTGTAACTCCATTAAAACACCCCTGAAAATTTCTTTTTCAGGGGTGTTTTTTTTAAAATGAAATCCTAAGTAGTATTCTGTGCATAAAAACAAAGTAGCTAAATCTGTTGAATTCGCACTTTAAATCCCTTCTGTAAGCTGATTCACAGGCTTTTTAGCACTTTATTTTGAAAATCCTATATTTATAGCCAACCAATTAATTAAAGCTTATGAGTAAAAATTACAGAGAAAAAACGAGACTTTTGAGGGTCAGATTACGCAGTATGCTGGCCGGTGTGAGTGTGTTACTGCTTTCAGCAGCTATCGGGACGAAATTGCAGGCACAGGTAAGTGCCTATATATTCTCTCAGAGTATGGGAACGTTTACTCCGATTACGGGAGGAACAGTATTAGGAACAGCTACAGGAAATACATCAGCTACAAATCTTAACAGTCAGGTTTATTCTGTAACTCTTCCTTTTGCATTTAATTTTAACCAGCAAAGCTACACAGAGTTAAATGTCTCTACCAACGGCTTTGTAACCTTTGGGGCCACCGCGCCAAGTGCAACTTTATCTGCACCTATCTCATCTTCCATCGCTTACGAGGGCGCCATTGCGGCGTTTGCACGCGACTTAACATCTTTCTATGATATTGCAGGACGCAGCGGAAACATCAGTTGGGAAACTGTCGGTACTGCTCCAAACAGGGAAGTGGTTATCCAATGGACGGATTTCAGACCAACCAATACCACCTCAACGACGAGTGTGTATTCATTTTCTTTCCAGATAAGACTGCAGGAGACTACGAACATTATTTCCACTGTGTATACCAGCGGATCATATTTAATAGGTTCCGCCTCATATTCATCATCCATCAATCAGATTGGTCTGCGGGGAGCCACAAATTCCGATTTTAATAACCGGTATAATCCAACTGGAACTTTGTTCATCAATTCAGAAGCAGGAACCTCCAACGGTCTGGATCAGTCTTTCAGCACTGTAAATGTTCCCCCCGGAATGCCCACGGACGGCCTTACCTATACCTGGACACCACCCACCTGCTTTTCGCCGGTTTCATTTACACCCGGATCTGTAACCTTGGGTACAGCAGTGGTAAACTGGACGGCGCCTGCTCAGGTTCCTGTCGCCGGTTACGATATTTATTATAATACTACCGGCGTTGCACCGGATTCATCAACGGTTTTGGATGGAACAAATTCTTTATCTGTATCAAGTTCGGCTCTTTCAGCTACCCTTTCCGGGCTTAGCTCCGGCACTCAGTATTATATCTGGATACGTGGTAAATGTTCCTCCACTGATTTCGGAAACTGGTCCCCCGGAATTACATTGAGCACCGAGTGTGTACCCGTGAATGCGCCTTATACCCAGAATTTCGACACTGCACCCGTCGGTAGCAGTACAAATAATACTGCTCCGGTATGCTGGACTTATTACGAAGAATCCGGATCTGCTGCTTACGGATACGTGTCCACGAGTAACTCCGTTTCCGCTCCGCACAGCTTCTATATGTATAACAGCTCTGACACTACCGGTAATATTCTGTTGATTTCACCTCAGACATTAAACCTGGCTGACGGAACAAAGTGGGTGAAATTTTCAGCCAGAGGAAGCGGCAGCACCTCTATCCTTGAAGTAGGAACCCTGGACAGCCCAACCAATCTGGGCAGTCTTTCACTTTTGACTACGATTCCCTTAACGAATTCCCATCAGGAATATACGGTAATGATTCCTGCCGGCACACATCAGTATTTGGTATTAAGACATGGGCTGGGCGGTACTTACCGTGGCATCTATATGGATGATATCACCGTTGAAGATGCTCCCACCTGCTTTGAACCTACTGCACTTTCTGTAACTGCAGGAAGCGTAACCGGTACGGGTGGTACCATTAGCTGGGCGGCTCCCTCCACGCCGGCCACCGGATATGAAATCTATTACAGTACAGATCCAACAGCTCCTGTAGCCGGTACGGTACTGGACGGTACCAACTCACTCTCTGTGGTTGGCACAACGGCAACCCTGTCCGGACTTAATCCATCAACAGTATATTATGTATGGGTAAGGTCGGTGTGCTCGGCTTCGGACAAGAGTGTCTGGACACCAACCGCGGTCACAATGGTCACACTTTGTCAGCCACCGGTTATTACGGCCACTACAGTAACACCGGTACCCGTATGTGTAGGTGGAACGGCTACCATAACCGCAACCGCAGATGCTGGGGCACAGATTAACTGGTATGCAAATGCTGCGGATACAACTCCGTTAGCCACGGGAACTACCTTTACTACAGGACCTCTGAATGTGACCACAGATTTCTATGTGTCTTCAGGATCAGGAAGTACGGGAAATGTGGGTCCGGCAAGTCCATCATCACTTGGGACCATCAGTGCCTCTAATTTTGCCATCGGTACCTACTACCAGATTTTTGATGTTGTTACGCCAGTTACTTTAAACACTGTAGATGTTTTTCCCGCCTCTACTGTAGCCATCGGTACTGCATCTTCAATTGAGATCAGGGACAGCAGTGGTGCAACTTTGGTTTCAGTTCCGTACACAGTTTCGGTGAACGATGGAGTGACCCCACAAACTGTAGCCCTGAATTACCTTCTGCCGGTCGGCACGGGTTACAGGATCGGGCAGGGTGTAGGTATTAATCTTCAGCGTAATACTGCCGGTGCCACCTATCCCTTCACTTCACCCGCGATCAATGTAACGGGAAATAACTTTACCTCCGGTCCTGACTACTGGTATTATATCTACAACTGGAATTATTCGACTGGTTGCGAGAGTGCCAAATCTGTAGTAACTGTTACGGTGGACCCCAACTGTACAATGGGAACCTCTGAGGCAGGAAACACTAAGGAACCGGTGATCTATCCGAATCCATTTACGGATATCGTAAACATCTCCGACGTGAAGGATTTGAAAACTGTCACAGTGCTTGATATGTCAGGCAGAATGGTGAAGACTATTGCCAATCCTGGACGACAGATTAATCTTTCTGAATTGAAAGCCGGACTTTATGTTTTAAAACTGGATTACAAAGACGGAACTTCCAAGTCAGTGAAAGGAATTAAAAAGTAATCTCTTATTTATACTTGATCTTGAGCGGCCTCCAATGAGGCCGCTTTTTTGTGGAATTTTATGCTACTGCTGCTGTTTTTAGTTAGATAAAATGATCCACCAGATTTCACAGCTGGTTGAAATTATAAAGCAGACCGCAGTGAACTACATATCGGCACGGAGGGCTTAAGATAGGGTTTAGTGCCCAGATAGGGTTGTTTTTTATCAGTTCAGCACCCACGAAGACGGTTTTTAGCTGCTAATCTTTCTCCACCTAAAAACATATAATCAATGGTATGGCCCTCGTAGTTATTGGGATTAATACGAAGGAGAATGCGGATTAGGTAGGAGAGAGGGCTATAGAGTACGACCATCTGCATTGCGAAAACAAGTGTGGATTCACAACATTATAAATGACAGAATTTGATAACGCACCTGAATCTTTCTGGGTTATGTTCAAAAAATGCTTTCTTCGGTTTTTTAAGAAGTGCCAAAAATTAATGAGCATTTATCGCTCTTGCCTGTTCATGATCTTCGGTCGCGGGATAAATTGTAGTCATACGGGCATTTTGCCGGGACAGCCATTTTTTAACAGTGCATTTTTAATCTGTTAAAATATTCGTATAGACCTCTGCTCCCGGTTAATTACAGCAAATTATTCTTTTTCCTAATTTATCTTAAAAGCATCGGTTATTTGAGATTATGATACTTTCCGCTAACGAAATGTAAAATTTTTCTTATATTTAGCTCGAATATTTAAACTTAATAAAATGATAAAATTTTACCAGGAAAAGAATTTTGGACTTCGGAAAAGGGTTACCACCCTCCTTACCGGAGTCGGTGCACTGCTGCTTACATCAGCTACCGCACTCAACATGAATGCGCAGGTCAGTGCCTACAGCTTCGCGCAAAGTAACGGAGTGTTTTCTCCGCTTACGGGAGGAACTGTATTGGCTGCGGCAACCGGGAATACATCAGCGACGAACTTAAACAGTGCCATTTATCCTCTTACGCTGCCTTTTGCTTTTCAGTTTAACAGTCAGAGTTACACCTCTCTGAATGTTTCAACCAATGGCTTTATCACATTTGGTGCTACTGCGCCAACTACAACTTACTCTACGCCAATATCAGGATCTACAGCTTATGAAGGAGCAGTGTCTGCATTTGGGCGGGATATCAGTTCATTTTATGATGTGGCTGGCCGCAGCGGAGATATAAGTTGGGAAACCCTGGGTACTGCACCTAACCGTGAGGTTGTCATCCAGTGGACCAATTTCCGTCCGACAAGCTTAACCGCAACCACATCCGTTTACAGCTTTTCATTTCAGATTAGGCTAAAGGAAACTACAAATACAGTTGCTGTAGTTTATTCGCAGGGTGATTATCTGGTGGGTTCTACATCTTATTCGTCGGCAATAAACCAGGTAGGACTTCGTGGTGCAACTAATGCGGATTTTAATAACCGTTACAATGACACTACTACCCCTTATACCAATTCAGCACCGGGTACCAGCAACGGTGATGACCAGGCATTTAACACTACTGTTGCAGTTCCTGGCATGCCTTCAGACGGATTAACCTACACCTGGACTCCACCTACGTGCTACGCACCTACAGCTATTGCCTTAGGCACGGTTGGCCTTAACGCTGCGCAGATCAACTGGGTTGCGCCTGCACAGGTACCGGCACTGGGATATGAAATTTACTACAATACTACCGGTGTATCACCTGATTCTTCCACCGTGCTGGACGGCTCCAATTCTGTAATTACATCGGCCGGTTCGCTTTCAGGAACCATCTCCGGACTTACTTCCGGGACACAATACTATGTTTGGGTTCGTGGTAAATGCAGCGCAACAGACAGCAGTAACTGGTCTTCGGTTATTCCATTTTCAACAGCCTGTAATGCAATGTCCGCACCTTATACACAGGCTTTTGATTCCACTCCTGTAGGTTCCACCACAAATCCTAATGCACCCGCATGTTGGTCTTACCTGGAAACTGCAGGCTCAGCCGGTTCTGGTTATGTAACTACTACCAATTCTCTTTCTGCCCCGCACAGTTATGTGCTTGCTAACGGAGCAGATACTACCGGTGATGTGATGCTTGTTTCTCCACAGACCCTCAATCTTGCCGACGGTACCAAATGGGTTAGATTTTCTGTTCGCGCCGGAGGCTCAAATTATACAATGGATGTAGGAACACTTTCGGACCCGCTGAACCCTGGAACTTTTAATGTATTGGCCACGGTTCCCCTTACTACGGCATATGTTGAACATACCGTAGTTTTACCTGCCGGTACCTACCAGCATCTTGCTTTCAGACATGGTTTAGGCGGAAGCAGCCGTACCGTATACCTCGATGATATATTTGTGGAAAACAGTCCCACCTGTTTTGAAC
The DNA here is from genome assembly GCA_964468335.1 of uncultured Chryseobacterium sp. Classification (GTDB taxonomy): domain Bacteria; phylum Bacteroidota; class Bacteroidia; order Flavobacteriales; family Weeksellaceae; genus Marnyiella. The sequence continues at coordinate 15,339 of CAYXUO010000018.1, forward strand.
CTTCCAATGTTCAGGTTACTGCCGGTTCTGTAACCAGCAGCAGCGGTGTTCTTACCTGGACAGCACCAACCACTGCCGCTACCGGATATGAAGTGTACTACAGCACAGTGAATGTGGCACCTACAGCAACAACTGTATTGGACGGAACAAATTCTGTAGCAGTAAGCGGAACCAGTGCAACCATTTCGGGACTCGCACCAATAACAACCTATTATGTTTGGGTAAGAAGCGTTTGCTCAGCCACGGATAAGAGTGTTTGGACGCCTACGTCTGTGAGCGTAGTAACAATTTGTCAGCCACCGGCAATTACCGGTACCAATGTGAGTCCGGTTCCTGTATGTATGGGCGGAACAGCCACACTAACCGCAACGGCGGACGCTGGTGCAACGGTGAACTGGTATGCAGATGCTACGTCTGCTACACCTTTGGCTACAGGTCCTACTTACACTACACCGGTACTGACCGCAACCACTAACTACTACGTATCTGCATCGGTAGGTGGTACACAAAGCGCTGCCTTGCCTAACGCGATATCAATAAGTGGATATACGCTGGAGGCTGGTTTGTTTTTCGATGCCATTACTAATTTTGTGATTGAGGGCGTTTATGTTTATCCTATCGGAACAGGTGCAGGAACAGTGGTAATTGCCCTTCAGGACGGGAATGTCTCTCCTGCAGCAACTTTACAGACAATAACTGTGAACCTTACCGGAACTGCAGCTCCCGGAATCAAGACTTTTGTTCCTTTAAACTTCGCTGTAACGCCAGGGTCTAATTATAAACTGATGATGATGTCGCGTACAGGAGGAGTAACAAGTTTGGTGAGAGAAAGTGGCAGCAGTTGGGGTACCTATCCGTTAACTACTCCTGGTGTACTTTCCATAACTAATGGGAACTGTTGCTCAGGAAACACAACCAGTACTTCCTACTACTATTTCTACGACTGGCAGATTTCCACGCAATGCGAAAGCGCTCGGACGATGGTTACCGCTACATACGACAGCACATGTACTATGGGAACTTCTGAAGCCAATCAGACCAATGAGGTTCAGATTTACCCGAATCCATTCACTGATATCGTGAATATCTCCGAACTGAAAGATCTTAAATCTATTGCCGTGCTTGATATGTCAGGCAGGATGGTGAAGACCATCGCCAATCCGGGAAGACAGATTAATCTTTCTGAATTGAAAGCCGGACTTTATGTTTTAAAACTGGATTACAAAGACGGAACTTCCAAAACAGTGAAAGCAGTCAAGAAGTAATTGATTACTCATCAGTATTTAACGGCCTCTAAAGGGGCCGTTTTTTTTGTTAAAGAGCCGAAGCCTGACCGACCAATGTGTCAAGTCCAGATCTTGAAGTCTTCTAATTTCCAGATGTTTAAACGTTTGTTTGTTTTCGTATTGAAGTGGCAGGTGTTTATGCCATGTGGCAGGTTGTTTTTAAATAAAACAAAAAAAAATTTGCTTTTTAAGTAATTGGCGTATATTTACAGTCAAACTTAAATTCATTAATTATGAAAAAACTGAGACTTTTTTGTGCGCTAATGATTGGGCTTTTTGCCTGTCAGCTGCAGGCGCAGAATTTTACGGTCACACAGTGTTCTACAGGCATCGGTTCTAATGTGTACGGTCCTATGAATAGTGTAACTACTGCAAACAGTAAGAACAGGACCGCATTCATCCTGCCGGCCAGCCAATTGTTGGGAATTGCCGACGGAACGATCACATCGACGTATTTCCGGAGATTTGCTACGACAGGAACTTTGCCTGCCGGTACTACTTTCAAGATTTACCTGAAAAACACTACAGCATCAGATTTTCCTACAGCACCTAACTGGGATACTGAAACGGGAACAGCTACCTTAGTCTATAATTCCGATCCCGCTGCTGCGGTTGGAAGTACCGACGGATTCAAAGAATTTGAGCATGCCACCAATTTTGTTTATACTTCAGGAAGTAATCTGGCTGTATTTGTTGAATATGTTCAAACAACAGGACCTGCAACAACAATTACCTGGGATTATGAGTATGGAGCTCCATGTATCAGTACATCCAATAGTAACACGACACGCTATCAAAATACAACAGGCACTTTTGCGGCTACTTTAGCAACGGCAAACTACCGGAGACCGGTAGTGGCATTTGATGTTACACTGCCTGCAGCTACCGCTGCACCAGCTTGTACAACGCTTACTGCACCAGCAAATGCAGCCACAGGAGTTTCACTAACCCCAACCTTTACATGGAGTGGTGTTTTTGGGCCAAACGGTGCCTGGGATTATTTGATCAATCTTGGTACAACACCTGGAGGTACAAATACCCTTAACCAATTCTCTGCGGGTAATGCAACCTCTTACAGTTTGCCAACAGCCGCTGCATTATTGTATAATACGACCTACTATGTAACCGTAATTCCTACCAATAACATGGGAAATGCAACCGGTTGTACAGAGACCTCGTTTACTACTCTTAATATTCCTTGTCCTACTGTCACTTCGCCGGCTGCGGCTGCTACCGGAGCTTCCTTAATGCCTACCATTAACTGGAACGCAGTAACAGGAGCCACAGGTTATTATCTGACTGTGGGAACGTCCGCAGGCGCGACTGATGTTTTGAATAACCAAAATGTAGGTAATATTACCTCCTATACTTTTGCCTCAACTCTAACCCCTGGAACACAGTATTTCTATACAGTAACTGCTACGGACGGAACAAATACCTCTTCCGGCTGTACTGAAAGAAACTTTACAACAGGATCCGCTACGCCACCGGCAAATGATAACTGTGCGAACGCAGTTATGTTACCGGTTAGTGCGGCTACTACCTGCACCGCAGGAACCGCAGGAAACACCTTGGGTGCTACTCAGTCACAGATTGCAGCGCCATGTTTCGGAAATCCGGATGACGATGTTTGGTACAGTTTTGTAGCCACCGGCACTTCACACATTGTTACATTAAGTAATGTCATCGCTACAGGAACATCTACTTCAGTCGATACGTACTTCCAGGTTCTCAGCGGAACATGTGGAGCTTCTACAAGTCTGCTTTGCAGCGATCCTAATACAGGCACAGTTTCCGGACTTACGGCAGGACAAACCTATTTTATCAGAGTGTACAGCTACGGTGGAACTGGTTCTAACCAAAGTTTTGAAATCTGCGTAAGTACTCCGCCTGCTCCGCCAGCCAATGACGACTGTGCAGCTGCTGTAACACTTACCGTAAATCCTGATTTCTCCTGCACTGCATTTACCGCAGGTACGACTGTTGCTGCAACAGCATCTACCGAAACAGCACCTAGCTGTGCTGCCAGCGGTACCAATGATGATGTTTGGTATAAATTTACTGCAACCAACGCAGCGCACAGAGTTGCCCTAAATAATGTTTCCGGCAGTACGAACATGGCTATGGCCGCTTACAGCGGTGTGTGTGGCAGTTTGGTACAGGTTACCTGCAGTGATCCTAATGTAATGGATCTTACAGGACTTACCCCTGGAGCAGAATATACGGTGAGAGTGTGGACTTACACTTCATCAGCAACTACCAGTGCTTCTTTCGAGATCTGTGTAGGGACTCCGCCACCACCACCGGCAAACGATGACTGTGCCGCAGCTGTTGTCCTAACTCCAAGTTCAACAGGAATGTGTGCAACACCAGTGTCCGGTAGTACTGCAAGTGCATCCGCAAGTACAGAAACTGCACCTACCTGTTCTGCAACAGGAATCAATGATGATGTTTGGTATTCGTTTACTGCTACCTCTACAACTCATTTGGTTAATGTAATCTACTCCGATAATGCAACCACGACTCAGGTGTATTCCGGTGCATGCGGAAGTTTGACAGCTGAAGCCTGCTTTGCCGGAAATTACGGAAATTCTAATGTCTTACTTTCTACTTTAACAGTAGGGCAAACTTACTATGTAAGAGTATTTTCAACAACCAATACAGCATCTACCACTTCTAACTTCACTATTTGCATCACTACTCCTGAAGTACCTGCAAATGATTCCTGCAGTACTGCTATAGCGATTGCTCCAAATGGATCTGTGACAGGTAACAATGCATTGGCAACTCCGGACACGCTGCCCACTTCCACTTGTGGAAGTACCGGATCAACAGCTAGTTATAATGGTGTTTGGTATACCGTAACATCACAGGTTTCCGGTCCGATTACCATCAGTGCCTGTGGTACACAGTTCGATGCATATATGAGAGTTTATACCGGAGACTGCAGCACTTTGACCTGTGTTGCTAACACATCTGGTGTTGGTTATGCAGACGCTGGTTGTTCAGGGAATAATAATGCTCCAACAGTTACGTTTAATGCCACAGCTGGAACTACTTACTATGTTCTGTTAACCGGATATTCCGCAACACAACTTGGTTACTATACAATTTCTACTTCAGGTACATTGGGTACATCAAATGTAGTAGCAGAAGAAGATAAAGTAGCTGTTTATCCAAATCCATTTACAGATTTCGTTAATATTTCTGATGTAAAAGATCTGAAAGCGTTAACTGTTGTTGATATGTCCGGAAGATTGGTAAAAACTATTGCCAATCCTGGAAGACAGGTTAATTTAAGCGAGCTAAAATCTGGGGTTTATATCCTGAAACTCGATTATAAGGATGGAACTTCAAAAACTGTGAAGGCGATTAGAAAATAATCTTTTTAACAGTCCTTATTAATGGAGGCTGTCTCACCAATTGGTGAGACAGCCTTTTTCTGTAATATCTGCTACCTTCCGTTTTTATTTACCTGAAACTTTTCTGCAGCTTTTGCGTCTGCTAACCATGTTCTTCCCGTATTCGATCGCTTTTAAATTACGGATTGGTAGTGTTTGCGTCAAATTCATATTTGATGAGTAAATAAATGTCAATAAGTTTAGCATATTCAAATAGATTTTCTAATTTAGCTGTAAATCCAAAAAAATTAGAATGGTATGAAGAAAATTTATTTTTTGGCGGCAGTAGGTCTATCCATGGCGCAATTTTCGGCTCAAACTTATTGTATCCCAGAGTTTGCAAGTGGCTGCGGCGGCGGAGATATGATTGACAGCTTTACGGTTCCGGCGGCAGGGTTTGCCCATACTGATACGGGCTGTTCAGCGGGAGCCTACGAAGATTTCAGCAGTACTCTCACTTTAACCCTACAGCCTTCTCTGCCGTACGATTTTACAGTTACCCACGACTATAGCGGTCAATATGTGAGCATTTGGGCCGATTTTAACAATGACGGAACCTTTGATCCCACAACGGAACTAATAGGTTCAGGTTCAAGTGGATCAGGAATGCAGACAGCTTCCACGATTACTGTACCGGCAGGCACTCCTGTAGGCACTTACAGAATGCGTGTAGCTGATCGTTGGAATAGTGCACCCATTCCCTGTAACGTATCAGGATATGGAGAGGCACATGACTACACGCTGGCCGTTACCGCCCCGCCCAGCTGCATAGTCCCCGGGAATTTTGCAGCATCAAATATTTTACCTACTTCAGCAGTGCTGACGTGGACTGCACCAACCACTCCTCCTGCTAATGGCTATACGGTGTACTACAGCACTGTAAATGCGGCGCCTACCGCTACTACGGTTTTGGATGCCACCAATTCCTTGAGCACCCCTAACCTGACCGCAACTTTAAATGGCCTTAATCCAACTACTACCTATTATGCATGGATCCGGACAAATTGTACAGCCACGGATCAGAGTATCTGGGTTGCTTCAACAGGTTCCTTTACTACGCTTTGTGCAACATTTACTCCAAACTACAGCAATGATTTTAGCACTTTTCCAGGTGCGTGCTGGTCTCAGGCCACCGGTGGTGCACCTGCTACAGGACCAGGAACCGGAACAAGCACTTATTGGTATGATGATGGATTCCTGAACAATGGAAGTACCGGTGCAGCGAAGTTCAATATTTATTCCACTGACAGAACAGGATGGCTGATATCACCGGTTTTTGATTTGTCTGCAGGTGGATACCGTGTTAAATTTGACTATGGCCTTACCGAATATGGCGATATCACACCAAGTGCGCTGGGTTCTGATGATTTGGTTCAATTCGTGATTTCGACTGATGGCGGTGTAACCTGGACTGTTCTTCAGACTTGGGATGCCACCAATTCCCCATCCAACACTACCAACACCTATACCTATAATCTGACCTCCTATACCGGTAACAATACGCGGTTCGCGTTATATGTAACTTCGGGAACCACAAATGATGCTGAGGATGTTGATTTCTTCGCAGATAATTTTGCGGTTGAGGCCATACCAACCTGTGACAGTCCTACAAATATAGTGGTAAATGCTGCTACGGTTACCGCTACCGGTGGATCCATTACATTTACTCCTTCTGTCAGTACGCCAGCCGGCGGTTATCAGGTGTATTTCAGTACCGTAAATAGTGCACCTACCTCTGCAACCGTATTAACCCCTGCAAATTCCGTCACTACGGCTTCCTCACCAGCTATTATTACCGGCCTGTCCGCTGCGACCACATATTATGTTTGGGTTCGATCAGTATGTTCGGCCACTGATATGAGCGTTTGGACTGGAGGTGTACAACTTACTACTGCCTGTGCGACAATTACCCCTGCATACACCAATGATTTCAGCTCATTCCCGGGTGTTTGCTGGGAGCAGGTTTCAGGAGGCAATCCGGCAACTGGGCCTACAGGCACAACTGCGAACTGGTATAATGAGGGCTTCCTGAACTCGGGCTCAGGTGGTGCGGCAGCGATTAATCTTTACTCGAATTTCACGACGGGCTGGTTAGTGTCGCCCACATTCGATCTTTCGGCAGGACCTTATACTTTAACATTTGATTATGGACTTGTTGAATATGCCAGTACCACATCCGGAGTACTGGGCAGTGACGACCAGGTTCAGGTCCTGATGTCTACCAATGGTGGATCCACCTGGACAGTACTGCATACCTGGGATGCTTCCTCTGCGATCAGTAACACCTCCACAACGTATGCTTATGTGGTAACCGGAGGTACAAACCAAACCAAATTTGCTATTTATGCAACCGAAGGAAGCACCAATGACGCCGAAGATGTGGAATTCTTTGTTGATAACTTCGGACTTGCAGCAGGCGCTTTAGGAGTTGGGGAGATTACTGCAGATAGTAAAGAGGTAAAAGTATATCCAAACCCATTCACCGACGTTGTAAACATTACGGAGGCGAAAGACCTGAAATCAGTGACCGTAATTGATATGTCCGGAAGAATGGTGAAAACAATTGCCAATCCTGGTAGACAGATTAACTTAAGTGAACTGAAAGCCGGACTTTATATCCTGAAGCTGGATTATAAAGACGGAACGTCCAAATCTGTGAAAGCGATTAAGAAGTAATTTAAACGAACTAAACGGGAAGGACAGCTGGCAACAGCTGTCCTTTTTTTGTGGTTAAATTTAACTGTTATCCGCGGCGCACAATCCCAGATTCGCAAAAATTTATAGATGGCGTTAGATGTCCCGCTCTCCTGGAGTTAAAAAAAAGTAATTATTCTTCAATGTAAATTAGATACTGAAGTAATTATTGCTTGATAATATTTGCATTAAATAAACACTTTAATTAGGTGCAATGTACTAAAATGTTATAAATTAGCTTAAATCAAATAATTCACAATTATGAAGAAAGTATTACTATCATGCTTTTTGTCCCTCGGGCTCGGAGCATCTGCACAGACCTACTGCACGCCGTCGTATTCGGATGGT